>CANCOG010000321.1 GCA_947379685.1 Flavipsychrobacter stenotrophus
CCAACCTTGCTATTCTTGTTAATCCGTTCCTGCCGTTTACGGCTAAGAAGATGTGTTACATGATGAAGGTGGTAGAGCGTATGTTGGATTGGGAGAATGCCGGACGTCTTGATCTGCTTAAAACTAATTACCCATTACGCGCGCCTGAACTCCTTTTCCGCAAAATTGAGGACACAGAAGTTGCCGCACAGGTAGAGAAACTCATTAATAATTTAAAGGCATCCGGCGCAGCCAATGCCCCGTTAAATGCACCAGCTATGGAAAATAATGTTACTGAGCCTGTAAGGGAAGAAGTAGCCTCGGCAGCAGTGGAGGGTCCCGCTCAAAAACCAGAAATTACCATCGACGATTTCATGAAAATGGATCTCCGTGTTGGGACCATTTTAAAAGCCGAAAAAGTTCCCAAGGCTGATAAATTATTGAAATTAGAGCTCGATATGGGGTCGGAGATACGCACGGTTGTGTCTGGCATCGCCCTGCATTTCAACCCAGAAGACATTATTGGTAAGCAAGTAACAGTAGTGGCCAATCTGGCACCGCGTAAGATGCGTGGTATCGAAAGTAACGGGATGATACTGATGGCTCAAAACCCCGACGGCAGACTGATTTTTGTTTCACCGTTGGAGACGGCTGCGGCTGGAAGTGAGGTGAAGTAAGATATTGGATATTCTTTGATCAATAAATCGCTGTTGTTTGTCGAAATTGAGCAGTAAGGTTCAAGTGGTAAATATGTGCAATTTTATAGAGGGGGAGTTCATTTTGCAGAGTTTTATCACGTCAGTTCCAGTTATTATTTTCCCGTGAAAAAACCTCGTAGATTTGAGCAGTTTTCTGAGACTATGCAAAGTTTGTCCTCTGGAAATGTAAATGATAATTACACTGTAATTTATTTTTAGTATGAAATCCAAGAAAGTCTGGTGGATCATTATCATCGGCGTTGCGCTGATTGCCATTTTGGTTATTGTGGCAAAATCAATGGGTGATGGTGACGTCACTAAAGTTACAGTCGAAAAGGCTGGCCGCCACACTATTACGGAGATAGTTACTGCAACCGGGAAAATTTATCCTGAAACGGAAGTAAAGATCAGTCCCGAGGTAAGTGGTGAAATCATTCTGCTTGATGTGCAGGAGGGCGATAGCGTACAAAAGGGGCAGGTGCTGGTAAAAATCAACCCGGCTATTTATTCTTCCATGGTGAACCAGCAGGAAGCTGCTGTACAACAGACCCGGGCAAGTTCAACCAACACAAGGCAGATGATGGCTCAGGCGGAGTCTCAGTTTAAACTCGCAAAATCGACTTACGACAGGAATAAGAAATTGTACCAGGATAAGGTAATCTCATCGCTTGAATTTGAACAAAGTGAATCTTCCTATCAGAGCGCGCTCGCGGCTTATGATGCGGCAAAGGCAAGTACGTCCGGCGGAGAATATGGTGTTAAAGGTGCTCAGGCGGGTTTAAGCCAGGCTCAGGAGAATTTATTGAAAACAACAATTGTTGCTCCTACTTCGGGCATCATTTCCCAACTGAATGTAAAACGTGGTGAAAGGGTAGTTGGTACCGCACAATATGCGGGTACAGAAATGCTGACGATTGCTGATATGAGCCGACTCGAAGTAAGGGTAGATGTAAGTGAGACAGATATTACGAAGGTGAAGATTGGCGATACTACTTTTCTGGAAACTGATGCTTACCGCAATAGGAAGTTTACAGGGTTGGTTTCAAAAATTGCCGTTAGTTCTAAAACTTCAGTTGCTGCTTCAGCTTCGGGAAGTGATCAGGTGACCAACTATACGGTTCATATTCTCATCCTGCCTTCAAGTTATGCCGATCTGACAGCGAGTTTACCCAAGGGTAAATTTCCATTTAAACCAGGCATGTCATCGTCAGTAGAGATACAAACCAACCGTCAGGATAATATTCTTTCCGTTCCGGTAAATGCTGTTACTACCCGCGATTGGTCTGACAGTGTTAAGAAAAGGAACACCGATGCGAAAACTACGGCTGGTATCCGGCAGGTGGTATTTATTTTTGATGCAAAGTCGCAAACTGTTGGCATCCGCGATGTAAAAACCGGCCTTCAGGACAACACCTACCTCGAAATAAAGGAGGGGCTTAAAGAAGATGAGCAGGTGGTTGTAGCACCTTATGGAGCCATAGCTCGTACACTTTCTGACAAAACTAAAGTCAAATCTGTACCCAAGGAGGATCTGTTCGAAGGAAAGGGTAAGGATTAGTACGTATAGAATTGATTCAGTGACTGCCGGAGTCTTTTGCTTGCTGGTAGTATATACTTAAATTCATTAATAATTATAGCTGTCTACTAACTGGTTTCGGAGTCAGGTTTAATTTCTCTTGTTTATCTGTTAGTTTTGCAGGCTGTTAACTCATAATATTTTGAACGATTCACTTGGTCAGATTGGTATAATAGGTAATGGTAGCTGGGGCACTGCATTGGCGAAAATTCTCACCGACAATGGCAACGTTATCCATTGGTGGGTGCGCAACAAAGAAGCAATATTGCAACTGAAAAACAGGCAGCACAACCCCCATTATCTTACATCAGTGCGCTTTTTGCAGGATACTATTTTGCCGACCGACGATTTGGCTGCAATGTTGGGCGTGTGCGATACCGTAATTGTTGCGGTTCCCTCGGCTTATGCACAAAGTGTTATTGATCAGGTAGATAAAAGTGTGTGGCAACAAAAGAATGTAGTTTCGGCCATTAAGGGCATTCTCCCCGATGCGAACCTGTTGCTTAATGATTATATGACTGGAACATATGGTACTTCTTTGCAGAAATATGTTTCCATTACAGGCCCTTGTCATGCTGAAGAAGTAGCTGACGAACGTTTGTCTTATCTTACCTATTCTGGTCTGGACGATGGTCTGACACATGCTGTGGCTGGTGCATTTAACAACACATACATCAATACTACATGCAATCATGATATCTGGGGTGCGCAATTTGCGGCGGTACTTAAGAACATTTATGCAGTTGGTGCTGGCATAGCCCGTGCGCTTGATTATGGTGATAACTTTCTGAGTGTTTATATCACCAATTGTTACCGGGAAATGTACCATTTTTTGGATGCCCATTTTACAAAAGTGCATCCTTCTAGTGAACGCCCCGATTTTCATACAAGTGCCTACCTGGGCGATTTACTGGTAACCTGTTATTCCCTGCATAGCCGTAACCGGACTTTTGGAACAATGATAGGTAAGGGCTACTCTGTAAAAGCTGCTACCCTGGAAATGAATATGGTCGCTGAAGGTTATTACGCAGCAAGGGGTATGCAATCAATTTCGAAAGAGTTTTCCATACCGATTCCAATTGCTACTTTCATCTATAAAATTCTTTGGGAAAATCAGATCCCTTCCGATGTATTCCTTAAACTAGAAAAATTATTGTCTTAATGATATTGGCGGACTTTCAACAATTGTACCCATATGGTTTTGGATGCGTGTAAGTCCGCCCTTTTTGGTGTCGCTGTAGGCGATGCACTAGGCGTTCCCGTGGAGTTTCTAAGCCGCGAAGAATTGAAGCAGAACCCCGTTGTTGACATGAGGGGTTTTGGTACCTATAATCAGCCGGTTGGAACCTGGTCCGATGACAGTTCGCTTACATTTTGTCTCGCAGAGGCCCTCGCAACTGGGTATTCTCTGGATCTTGTCGGTCGTTATTTTGTAGAATGGTACCATGAAAAATACTGGACACCACACGGCAAAGTGTTCGATGTTGGAATAGCAACTTTGGAAGCAATTGGTAAAATGTCGGCAGGAATATCTCCGCTTTTTTCTGGCGGGACTGATACCTATTCCAACGGAAACGGATCGCTGATGCGCATTTTGCCCTTGGTCTTCCATACTGCCGACAAAGGAATTGCAGAACGTTTCGAAATTACGCGGCAGGTGTCCGCCATTACACATGCACATATCCGGTCAGTTATCGCTTGTTTTTACTATCTCGAATTTGCCCGGTTAATTCTGGAAGGGCGTGAACAGTTTGATATCTATAACCAACTGCAACTTGAACTCCCTGCCTTTTTCAGCAGCTTGAACATTGAAAAAAAGGAGTTGGCTGAATTCAAAATGCTGCTTTCAGGTGACATATACCGTCTACCGAAAGCGCTGATAAATAGTACCGGCTACGTAGTACATGCACTCGAAGCCAGCATCTGGTGCCTCCTGACCACAAACAGTTATAAAGATGCGGTGCTAAAAGCCGTTAATCTGGGCGATGACACCGACACAACTGCCGCGATCACTGGTGGGCTCGCCGGTCTCCTATATGGATTCGAAGATATCCCAACTGAATGGGTCGAGTCTTTGGCCCGAAAAAATGATATTGAAGCGCTGGCAGAAAAACTAGCTGAGCGTTACGAGAGTTAAATTTTGTGCAAATCAGTAGTGTTTTCTGAAAGCATTAATGTAGAAACAAAACACTTCTGCAGGGCCATGGACGCCTACTACTAACGTTTTTTCAATATCAGCCGTGCGACTTGGGCCTGTGCTCAGGTTGACCATTGAAGGCATGTCATTGTTGTATTTTCTTTTCAGTGTTGACAGTGCCTCATCAATATCACCTACAACTTGGTCGGCATATGCGAATACGATATGAATAGGGTAGAAAATGGGGGCTGTGCGTCCCTGTGGCTGGGCACTACTGAACATGATAGATCCTGTTCTTGCAACAAGCATTTCGCAACCAGTGATACATGCTTCTGCATTCTCCATGTATGGAGCGGCAGACTGCACAATATCTAAGTGTTGGCTCTGGAATTTAGAAATCAACTTTTCATCAGAACAAAGCATCCTGGTCCAGCCACGGCTCTCATGCAGCAAATTTACGTTCTGTATGAAATCGTTCTCACTATCGCAAAACACGAACTTGCCACCCAGTTTAATAAATTCTTCGACAAAAACTTCCTCCGTTCCATACTCACTGCTGGTATATATTATCTTTGCCTCTTTTTCCACTTCTGGGTAAGGTATGGGAATAGGAGAGCCACTTAAGCCTTTACGGATTCTGCTGAGAATGTTTTCGCGCGCTTTGGATGTTATGAATGTCTGCACGGCGCAAAAATAATGGCTTTTAACTGGCTACAAACAAAAATTATAACCTTCAGCTAAAAAAGAATGGAACAAGCCCAATAGTCTGGCTAATCCTTTGAGTTATTCAGACCTGTTTGCCATTATTAGAAGAAATTTCTTTGTCCAAAGTACTAATGAAGCAACGAAATGCGAAAAACCTTATCTGCGCCCTCGTCGCGAATCCGAAGGAAGTATAGTCCGGTAGCAATATTATCATCCAGAACAATACTTTCGGAGATATGGTTGCTGGTTACATTGATGGCTGAGCGGGATATGATTCTTCCCTGTACATCGGTAATATCATATTCAAGTAGCCCGTTAGATGGGATGGAGCTGAGTACACCAGTTATTGTAAAATGGCCATTGCTGGGATTAGGAGAAATAGCAAAATCAGTTTCAGGCTTCACCTTTCCGGTGACTTCATTATATCCGGTCAGGACCACCAGGACATTGCTGGTATCCAATGCTCCGGAAATACAAGGGGCGTTGCTGGTGCTGGTGCAATATACTGTGTCGTTTGAATATACTTCCAGCGAGTACGTGTAATTGGTTGCTCCCGGTACCGGTACATTGTTCACATACCATTGGTACTCCGGTGAAGTGCCACCATAGGTTTCCTCGGCCGTAAAAGAGACTATTTGCCCCAGGTAAGCAGTTGTTGTGCTGGCATTGATGGTGACGTAGGGTGTCAGCAGTGGGTTAACAATAAATGTAGTAGAATCATATACAGTTGCCGGCACCGGGCATGTAGCGTTGCTGGTCATTTCACAGGTAACAACGTCACCGTTGGCTGGGGTACAAGTGACAGTGGCAAGGTATCCTATTATTGTTCCCATCTTTCTCCAGCGAATTGTGGGTGCGCTGCCTCCATTAACGGGGTGGGAGACAAGTGTCACAGCCGTTCCTGCACATAGTGGAGAAGTGCTGTCACC
>CANCOG010000322.1 GCA_947379685.1 Flavipsychrobacter stenotrophus
TAAAGACAAGTATCGTGCACTGGTTGGTGAAAATATATACTTCGTTGACCACTCTACAGATACCGAATTTGTAAATACAAAAACGTACTTCTATAACTTCAGCCATTTAAACACTACGGGAGCCGATCTATTTTCCAAAGAATTTGGTGCAGAACTTGCTGGCATCATCAATGAAAAAAAATAATAAGCGGGCTTAATTTCCGGTACGCCTGATCACAAAATTGAGCGCCTTACTTGTAGTTCCACTATAAACCCTGAGCGAATAAACACCTTCTGCAAGTTCAGTTGGCAGAACTATCGACTCGTTGCATGAGCCGCTTGCATTTTCAATTACACTTTTGAAGACCTCCCTGCCCTGCACATCAATTATTTGAATAACCCCAGAACTGCCTGACCCCGCCCCCCAATTACCTGTCAATTGGAATACGCCTTCATTTGGATTAGGTGCTAAAGTCAAGCTAAAATCCACATCGTTCAGATTACTTACTCCCGCTTCACAGGTAGCAGAGGAATAAACAGTAAACCCGTGAAATGCTATTCCAGCGCCGCCACATGAATTATGGACAGTATATGTTATCATTGTCGTTCCGGGGCCAATTGCAGTGACCAAGCCGGTACCTGCAACTGAAGCAATAGACGGATTACCCGAGCTCCATGTGCCGCTTGCAACTGAATTGTATAACGATGTGGTATCACCGGCACATAAAAAATGTCCGCCATCAATAAGCCCCGCATCGGGATTCATAGAAATAACAAACATTGTAAAACTCGTAGTGTCGGCACCACAGACATTATATACTATATTATAGAAGGTAACGTACCCTCCATGGACACCTGTCACGATGCCCGTAGTTGTGCCAATAGACGCAGTAGCAGCGTCACTACTTATCCAATAGTTACACGTAACAGCAGAAATCAGCGTTACCGAAGCCCCCTGGCAAACCGAATCGGGACCGGAGACGGCACCCGAAACCGGGTAGGGATTAACGGCAATAGCATGATCGGAAACGCCGGTTGCACACGAACCCAATACTGAATAATGCATTATGGCCGTTCCTGCACTCAAACTTGTCACTACTCCCGAAAGAGAGTCTATGGTGGCTATCGATGTGCTATCGCTACTCCACCTGCCACCGGAAACACCATCAGTAAGTACAGCACCAGTACCCAGACATACACTTGCCGGGCCAGAAATTACGCCCGACCATGCCGGCCCGATAACATTTACCGTATGGGTTGCTGCCGAGGCTCCGCATGAATTCGTTACTACATAGGAAATTACAGCTGAACCTGCAGCCACGCCGGTTACTACACCCGCAGCACCGTACACAGTTGCAATTGTAGGCGAGGCAGACACCCAGCCACCACCGGTAGTTGAGTCGGTTAAGGTTATCCAGACTCCCTCGCAAACGGAGGACGGTCCAATTATGGACATGGGGACCGGCGGAACAGTTGTCACAGTCAAAAGGCGCGTAGCATTATCGGTACCGCAACTATTAGTAACAGAATAAGTTATGGAATCGACACCTGTTGACCCTGCCGAGATAATTCCTGAAGTGGCAGTAATTGCAGCTATTGAAGTATGTACCGAATGCCAGGTTCCGCCTGTAACAGTGGAAGTCCAGGCTGTGGTCCCGCCGACACAAAGTGCGCTCGGGCCCGACAAAGTACCAGCATGCGGCAACGGATTTACAGTCACATAAATAACAATAGTATCTGTAAGGACACCATCAAATACCTTAACTCTAAAGGAATCGGTGCCGTAATAACCAGATGCTGGCGTATAAAACAGACCCGTTGGCGCAAGCACACTGCCAGTACAAACTAAAGTGTCATTAAATCCGGTAAGCGATCCATGGTGCGGATTACTATTTACTGACCAAACCTCAGCCTGCCCTGTATCAGCATCGCTGACCGGTAATAAGGAGGAAATTGAGGTTGCCGATGCATTCTGGCAAACCACCAGGGATTGCGACGCCCCCAGGGTAAAAGAAGGTGCCGCTCCGGCTATGACATTTACATATACCTCCATAGTATCTGAAGCGGATCTGTCGCCCGTTCGCATCCTGAAACTATCAATACCGACATAACCTGCAGCCGGCCGGTAAGTGATGCCTACAGGTGAAACGTTACCTCCGGTTGACCGGACAGTATCTGGCAATCCCGCTAATGTTCCATGAGCCGGGCTATTCAACGCAAGCCATCCTATCGATTGCCCGGTGTCTCTGTCAAAAACCGTAAGCCAGGAATTGAGAGGTACTGCAAGTGAATTTTCAAATATAGTCCGGTGGTATGCAGTGCCATTTATGAACGATGGATCATGGTTGATCGGGACAATACGCACCCTGTAGTTATACTCATCGGCTATCAAAAGTTCACCGGAATCATTGACTGCTAAGTCCCACGGGTAATTAACCTTGGCAGTAATGGCGGGAATGCCATCACCATTGTAGCCGCCGTAATGGGAGATCCCAGTCACAGTAGAGATGATACCGGCTGTGTCCACCTTTCTAACGTTACTTAATGCCTGATCAGCAATGTAGAAATTGCCAGCATTATCAATTGTAATCCCATATGGCTGATAAATGCTCGCTGCCGTAGCCGGAACCCCATCCCCTCCACCACCGCATCCTGCACAGACACCGGCAAAGATCGTCAACGTATCATGCGTGTTAATTTTATAAACCTGATCTGCATTATGGCAACTCACATATAAATTTCCTGCCCGGTCAATGACCAGGCATGTGGGATATAGTAAGCCAAAGGCTGTGGCTGGACAATTGGCCGCCCCTCCTCCACTTGAACCACTCCCTGCAAAAGTTGTAATAATTCCAGATGTAGCCACTTTCCGGATCCGGTAATTATTCAAGTCGGCAATAAACAAATTCCCCATCGTATCCAGTGCCAGACCTGAAGGAGTGAACAGCGATGCTGCAGAGGCTGCTCCGCCATCGCCTGAAAAAGCCGCTGTACCGTCTCCGGCTATTGTAGAAATTATGCCCGACGAATTTATTTTACGAATTCTATTGTTGTTGCAATCACTGATATAAATATTGCCAAATGTATCAACAACAATTCCCCTGGGGTCACGAAAGGTAGCCGCTGTTGCCGGTCCGCCATCACCGCTAAATCCCGAGCTGCCTGTACCGGCAACAGCAGTAATGATACCTGAGGCGGAAACTTTCCGAATTCTATTGTCACAAGTAATAAACAGATTACCATGGCGATCAAACGCCAATCCCTTCGGACTGCCGATTCCTGCCGAAACGGCTGAGCCACCATCTCCCGATGTAGTGCCTGAGCCGTTGCCGGCAAAGGAATAAATATATTGGCCATTCAGCCCCAAGGGAATCAACAGGAAACACAAAACGAAGTAAAGGGCATTTTTCATAGTGGCTGTTAAATTTGGGATATTGAGGCTTAAAAACCAGGCGATTACACTTCGGAGGCCCGGTTACCCGGCCATCCATATCTTACCTGTTACAAAATCTCACTGTAATTTACACGATTGGGTGGAATTTACAAAACAAAGAAATTCAGTTTTTGTACAAATACTGAAACACCATTTGTACCTCAATAAAAAATTATGTCGCAAAATGTCGCATATAAACGTATTGTACTAATTTCGGAGACAACTGCACTTTGTTCAAATACTTCGTTATGAAATCGCTCCTGCCATTCTTTTGTCTCGTAATATTAATAGCCTGCAACAATCAAAAAAAACAGCCAGCCGCTGGCGTAAAACTATTCTTGCTAAATGATTCAGGGTTTATTCAAAAAGAAAATGGGCTGGCATTTCTGCTGGCCCACAAATTAACGGATACATTTGTTTCAAAAACAGAAACTGGTTCATACTGGGATTACCTCGAAGCCACCGATACTATTGGCAAGTATTACCGCGATTCCAAAACCGGCAATTTTATTGTGTGTATGCTCAACTACGAAACCGCCAATTACGACCGGAAGCATTTGCTGATGGAAATAAAACCAGATGGCACAATTGTAAAACAGGAGGCATATGACTTCTTAAATGGTATTTTCTGGGACGAGGTTGAAGGGTTTAAAAAATACAATGATTACTACTGCCTGACGGTTGATGGTGACCACGGGCCGGGATATTACTCAGAGTTTTTCATGGCATTTAAAAAAGTAATAGCACGGGATCAGCAAAATACCATTCCTCGCTCATATTGGTCAGCGGCCGTATCAGAAGTTGCTTCATCATTAAGCTCGGAAATATTATTTAGTAATGATTCGCTCATTGTGCATTATACCCTGGAAACCGGGCGACTGGATGATCTCGACAGCTTTAATATCCGGCACACAGAACAATTTGATGTCATTTACACAAACGACAGCGGTTATTGGCGCCCAAACGATGAATCACACTTAAAGAAATTGGATTTGCAGCAAGACCTCATGCCGCACCAATAGACGATCAATTAGCATCATTTATCTTTACCGAGCCTGATATTGATTGATTAAGGGTTGGATGCCCCTTGTAGCTAACCTTGGCTGAGCCACTTATATTCAGTTCCAGATTTTTTGAAGCAGTGAGTTCACAATTTGCAGATCCCGAAATATGTGCAGCTGTTTCTGATGTCTGAAAACCATAGCAATGAAGCCTTCCGGCACCCGATACATTGTATGTGGCGCTGCGGGCATATCCTTTTTTAACATCAACATTGGCTGAACCCAGAACTTCAAAATCCATATGATCGAGCGCAACCGAATCCACTTTTACATTGGCCGAGCCCGATACAACCAATCGCATGTCATCTCCTGCTAATACTCCATGAACATTTGCATTTACTGAGGACTCAAGATAAAGCAATGCCAGACGCGGCATGGTAATAGTCACCGAAAGGCAATCATACTTACTGGTTTCCCAACCAACGTTCAGATCAGAATAAATTTCCAGCTCACCGTCCTTCACGCGTGTTTTTACGTGCTTCATCGCTTTATCGCAACCACTGATGGTTGTACCCGGTGCCTGTGCATCGGATACATTTATTTCCAGGTTCGCGGGTAGCGTCAGGGAGATCTTGCTGAAGGCGCCTAATTCTGGATGTGCAGTCACAATGCTATCGGTGCATCTCCGGTTATCGGAATGCCTGTGCCCTCTCCAGTGTGCGTTGCTGCTCAGGGCCATTAACAATATACACCCTGCACTCAATAGCAGGAACTTTCCTTTTGATTTTTGAATTGTTGATTTCATGATTTTCAATTTATTGGTTGGTTTTTTAGATTTGTTTATAAAAAGAACAAAGCGACCCTTTATGCCTTTATTCAGACCTCAGGCTTTTCACAGGGTTTGCCATTGCCGCGCTTATAGTTTGAAAACTGACTGTTATGAGCGCAATGATGACTGCGACTATTCCCGACAATAAAAACACCCAGAGATTGATGGAGATGCGGTAATTATAAGTTTGCAACCACGAGTGCATAGCCCACCAGGATATAGGAAAGGCAACTAATGCAGCAATACCCACCAGCTTGAGAAAATCCTTTGAAAGTAAAACCGTAAGCCCCAATACAGAAGCTCCCAATACCCGCCTTACACCAATCTCCTTGGTTCTTTGCTCTGCTGTAAATGCTGCCAACCCAAATAAACCCAGACAGGATATAATGATGACCAGCAGAGAAGAAACAGTAGCCAGTTTTCCCGTCACCTGCTCGGCTTTGAACTTCTGAGCATATGCCTCATCAGCGAACTTATAAACAAACGGGTAAGCCGGATTGTATTTTTTGAAGATCCGCTCCATGCTTTTCAAATTATCGGTCATCGGATGGTTCTTGTTCAGGCGCACGTTAATGAAGGATTCATTGGGATCTCCCATAATTACCATCGGTTCTGTAACTGCATAGGGCGATCCCCAGATAAAATCTTTAAACACACCTACAACGTGGTAGAAAACACTGTCCTTTTCTATTATTTGGCCAATGGGGTCTTTGAACTCCATTATTTTCATGGAAGTTTCATTGATGAG
>CANCOG010000323.1 GCA_947379685.1 Flavipsychrobacter stenotrophus
GTTGCTTCAGACATAGTCTATGCGATTCTTTATAATATAACTGCTATTTCCTTTAAAACCTGCTCACTTACCTTTTGTGCCATTTTACATGCCACTTTTGGCGAAGCAGGATTGACTCACAACTAAGTATTTTGGGATGGATAACCAAATCCTTCCTACCTATTTAGTTATGCGCTTGCCGGTATTGGCCTCGGATCAGCATAATGGGCCAATCCAAAATTTCTTGTTTGTGATTCTTCGGGGTTCTTTACGTGCCATTCAAACTCATCGCGGAAGTGGCGTATCGCTGCGGCAACAGGCCAAGCAGCTGCGTCACCCAGCGGACAAATAGTATTGCCTTCTATCCTGCGCTGGATATCCCAAAGCAGATCGATGTCACTCATTTTACCCTTTCCGTATTCTATGTTCTTCAATATTTTGTACATCCAGCCTGTACCTTCACGGCATGGGCTGCATTGTCCACAACTTTCGTGATTGTAGAAACGAGCAAGTGTCATGGTGTGGCGAACAACACATTGGTCTTCATCCAAAACAATAAAACCACCAGACCCCATCATGGTGCCTGTGGCAAAACCACCGTCTGATAAACTCTCATAGTTCATGATACGGGTTTCACCTTTTGCAGTCTTAAACAACAGGTTTGCAGGTACAATTGGCACCGATGATCCACCGGGTATACAAGCTTTTAGCTTCTTACCATTTGGAATCCCACCACAATATTCATCGCTGTAAATAAATTCTTCTACAGAGATGGTCATGTCGATCTCATATACGCCTGGTTTGTTTACGTTTCCGCAAACTGACAGCAATTTAGAACCGGTTGACCGGCCCACGCCTATTTTGGCATACTCATCGCCACCCATATTAATAATAGGCACAATTGCCGCAAGGGTTTCCACATTGTTAACCACTGTTGGACGCATCCAAACTCCCTGAATGGCAGGGAATGGGGGCTTCATACGGGGGTTACCACGCTTTCCCTCGAGCGACTCAATCAATGCTGTTTCTTCACCGCATATATAGGCTCCGGCTCCACGGTGTACTACAATTTCACAATCGAACCCTGTGCCCTGGATATTTTTGCCTAACCACCCATTTTGTTTGGCTTCGGCTATTGCCTGGTTGAGAATGTCCGGAATCCAGGCATACTCACCACGAATGTATACATATGTATTATTGCTGCCGAGTGCAAAACTGCTGATGAGCAATCCCTCGATAAATAAGTGAGGGTGAAACTCCATCAGATAACGGTCCTTGAACGTACCTGGCTCTGATTCATCGGCATTACACACCAAGTGGCGAGGCACTCCTTCCGGCTTAGCCAGGAAGCTCCACTTCATTCCTGTAGGGAAGCCTGCTCCACCACGGCCACGAAGACCACTTTTTTTCACTTCTTCCACAATATCAGCCGGTGCCATTTTCAGCGCCTTTTCAGCAGCACGGTAGCCACCGTGTTTGCGGTAGGTATCGTAGTAACGGATACCTTCAATGTGGTCGTTTTCTAATAAGAGTTTTATCGCCATTATTTCAAAATCAAAAAGTAGAAGTAAAAAATCAAAACTAACGCTGAATTTTACCCTTATGTTACCTTATTTATTACATTTTTACACTCTGCCTTGCAAATAGTTCCCAACGGTTACTTGTCCAAACCCATACCTGCAGCACAGTCAATTTAAACGATAGCACTTTCCCCTCCATTTCAGCATCAATAAAAGAAATATTGCGAACGGCTGCAGTTGTTCCTTCAATATTGATCTTGGCATTTTCCGGAGCTATTTTCTTATATTTTATCTTACCGTTGTACAGGTCAGCTATTAATTCCTTTTTGGTTTCCATCCACAAATTGGAATGCCCATATACCAATTTTTCATTCAGCAAATTCTTGAGCGCTGAAGAGTCCCTGGTTAGCAATGCCTTGTCAAAGTTTTTAATCGCTTTATCCAGTGCTTTTGCATCGGGCGATTGTGCGCAAAGGCAGTTGCCAACAAGCAGAAATAGTATAGTATATAAGTACCTCATTAGCTTTTATCAATTATCAACATATAATCCTCCAGAGGGTCGAAGAAGAAATCGGTCCAGCCCGTTTTATGGCTATCCCGTTCTTTTTCGTTCGGGAAACCCGTATGGATCAATGTTACTTCGGTTCCGCCCTGGCTATCAGCCTTCAATGTATAATGAACTTCCGATGGTTGAGCATCCTCTTCCCAATCGTTGGCTTTCCAGGTGTAGGCAAGTTCCTTGTCACTGATTTTCAATACTTCACCACTCACCCAACCATCAAACATCTCAAACTTTCCGCCAACCTTTGGTTCAAGGATCGCTTCACCTCCACTCCACTTCCTTATCAGTTCTGCATCGGTGAGTAACTGCATTACTCGTGGCAGTTTCCCCGATACCCTGAAATCCATTTTAAGATCAAACGACATGTTGAAAAATTTAAGCTCAAAAATTAAAAAATTAAAACACTCATTTGATTAAAGTATTCAAGAGAGCTAGTTTTTTTCCTTTGCCCTGAGTTCGTCTATCAATTGATCAACTTTTTCCTTTGTAAGGTGCTCACGGTAAAACTTACCCAACTGCATCATAGGTGCGTATCCGCAGGCCCCGAGACATTCCGCAGGCTTCAGGGTAAACAGACCATCGGCAGTAGTTTCTCCTTCCTTAATATCGAGCTTCTGCTTTATGTATTCGATAATTTGGTCACTGCCGTTCAACATACATGGGCCTGTACGACAAACTTCCAATAGATGCTTGCCAACCGGTTTTGTATTGAACATACTATAAAAAGTCGCCACCTCATATACTTCGATCGGCTGAATGTGCAATAATTCGGCAACGTAATCCATTACAGGCGCATCTAGCCAGCCACCAAACTCATCTTGCGCAACATGCAACAATGGGATCAGGGCGCTTTTTTGCTTTCCTTCAGGGTAACAGGCTATTAACTCCTTTACCTCGTTTAACTTCTCCTGTGAAAACTTTATAGTCATTTCCTTGTCTTTAAAATAAGGGGCAATTACTCGTTGTACATTGCCACATTTAAATACTTACCACCTACTTTCAAAAAATTATTTTACTTTATCGGTCATTCATATGACGAAATTTACGCATCCAACTCACCTGCAATAACATTCAAGCTACTCAACGCAATTACCGCATCACTCAACAACCCGCCTTCAACCATTTCAGGGTATGCCTGGTAATAGATGAAGCAAGGCCTGCGGAAATGTAAGCGGTAAGGTGTACGGCCCCCATCACTGATGAGGTAAAAACCTAACTCACCGTTGCCGCCTTCTACCGAATGATATACCTCACCTGGTGGTGCATCAATTTCACCCATAATTATCTTGAAGTGATAGATAAGGGCTTCCATTTTTGTATAGACCTCTTCTTTTGGCGGCAAATGGAAATGGTCGGCCTCAGGAGCATAGAATACATTCTTTTGCTCTGGGAATTCCTTTTCTATCTTATCAACCTTTTCAATTGCCTGCCTGATGATGCTCATGCTCTCCCAAATCTCATCATTCCGCACCATGTATCGGTCATAAACATCGCCAACTGTGCCTGTAGGAATTTTAAAATCAAAATCTTCGTAGGAAGAATATGGCTGGGCCACCCTTACATCGTAGTCAACACCGGTTGCACGCAGGTTAGGACCGGTAAAGCCGTAATTAAGCGCACGTTCTGCACTTATGGGTCCTGCACCAATGCAGCGATCCATAAAAATACGGTTGCGATTGAGCAGGTTTTCAAATTCCTTCATCACTTTAGGGAAGGAAGCCATGAAATCAGTCAGCTTGCTGAAGAAAGCAGGGCTGAAATTACGCTCAAACCCACCTACACGGCCAATATTGGTAGTAAGACGGGACCCGCACACTTCTTCAAAAATTTCGTATATCTTCTCTCTGTACTGGAATACATAAGTGAACCCGGTAAGGGCACCGGTATCTACCGCCACAACCGAATTGCAAACCAGGTGGTCAGCAATGCGTGACAATTCCATAATTATCACCCTCAGGTAGTCAACACGTTTTGGTGTTTTAATGCCGAGAAGTTTTTCAATGGTCATGTGCCACCCCATGTTATTTATGGGAGCAGAACAATAATTAAGCCTGTCGGTAAGTGTAGTGATTTGATAATATGGCCTGCGCTCAGCAATTTTTTCAAACGCCCTGTGTATATATCCAATTGTAGGCACTGTTTCCAGAACCCGTTCACCATCGATCTCCATAATATTCTGGAACACGCCATGCGTAGCAGGGTGGGTTGGCCCAAGGTTGAGGGTAGTGGTTTGCTTCTGAAGTGATTCTTCAGAAAGCTTTATATGATGCTGTGGTTGTTGTAAATCTGTCATATCTGCTATATAATGTCAACATTATAACCGTAGTAAAATCGTACTCTACTGCTTTTTTCCGAGCCTGGCCTAAACCAGCAAGGTTACCTATCCTCGTCCGAACATTTCATCGTCCTTGTCTCTTCTTGTTGGGTCTTCCATTTCATATTCTTTACGCATAGGGAAGTAATCCATTTCATCTACATTCAGGATGCGGATAAGGTTTGGATGACCGATAAAGTTGAAACCAAAGAAATCGTATGTTTCACGCTCCATCCAGTTCGCTGAAGAAAACAATTTTGATGCTGTGTATACGTCGGGCTGAGCAACAGGTGCATATATCTTCATTCTTAAGCGGATATTGTCCACCAAATTGTGGAGATGATAAACGACTGACAGCTCTTCACCTTTTCTTTCCGGAAAATGAACGCCAGTAAGGTCGGTAAGGAATTGGAAACCCATTTCATCAAACAAAAACTGCATTACCTTAAGGTTCATATCCGCTGGTGCCCTGAACGTTTGCAACCCATATGGTTGCTCCCATTCTGTCAGTTGCTCCCCAAATTTTTCAGTTAACTTCTGTTGTATTATTTCGTTGGTCATTGATTCTAATTTGACAATACTCAATTTGACAATTCGGCAATCCGACAATTAGTAAATGAACTGCTCAATCTTGAATGTCAATGCGCAATTCTTATACATAATCAGCCAATTGACTAATTGTCGAATTGGCTAATTCACTAATTGATTATTGAATACCGTAGCTTTCCATCAGTTGTTTGTATACGCCACTGTTTCTGCGGCGGAGGCTTTCATTTTTTATCAGATCCTGTAGTTTCAGTATCCCATCGAGAATGCCTTCCGGCCTTGGTGGGCAACCCGGTACATATACATCGACCGGAATAACCTGATCTATGCCCTGCAAAACTGAATAAGAATCGAATATACCACCGCTTGATGCACAGGCACCGATGGCAATTACCCAACGGGGTTCGGCCATTTGCAAATAAACCTGACGCAGGATCGGTGCCATTTTCTTGGCTATTGTACCTGCTACCAGCAACATATCGCACTGGCGGGGTGTAAAGCCCATACGCTCAGACCCGAAACGGGCAAGGTCGTAGTTAGAACCCATGGTTGCCATGAACTCAATACCACAGCAAGAAGTTGCAAAAGGTAACGGCCACATGGAATTGGCTCGTGCCAAACCAACAACCTTATCAAACGATGTAGAATAAAAACCTTCACCAGAGTAACCTTCCGGCATCTCCACCAACTTCACTTTTGTATTATATTGTACAGGACGCATTTCTTAAAAATTAAAAAGCAAAAATTAAAAATTAAAATCCCCACCTATTGCTGGCCAATTCTGTATTAATGCAGTGAGGATCAACTGTTTATTCCTTTCATTTTTATTAAGCTTGAAGCTATTATCTTTGAGATTTCATTCGCTTCATTTATTAATGTATTCGTTTTTTCTTTGTCGCAGGTAATGTTATCTCTTATTAAACACAACCAGTATTTTGTTTCGTTCGCCGATTTAAGAGCAATGTGGTAAAAGTTAATAACATCCTTTTTCGTGCTCCCTCCTGTTCCTTCTACCAGATTAGCCCCTATTGAAGTGCCACATCTTAAATGCTGATCAAATA
>CANCOG010000324.1 GCA_947379685.1 Flavipsychrobacter stenotrophus
AAAGGAAAGCACATGGAAACTAACTGTCGATGTATTGCGGACCATAAATAATAAACAGCCAATCCCTGCAACCGGCAAGGCATTCATCTATCTGTACAAGGATAACTTCCCTATGCTCTACCACAAAGGTGATACCCTCCTTGTACCTGGTAACTGGCAACTTGTAACCAATGCAAGTAACCCCTTCGAATTCGACTATGCCCGGTACTGCCGCAGGTCAAACATCGCATATCAGCAATTTTGCAGCGTACAGGAAAGCCGCCTCTACAGCACCAACGACCCCGCCGAGGCATCCTTCACAATCGCCGCTCACGACTGGTGCCTGCAACAACTTGACCGCTACATCACCGACCGGAAAACCAGGGGATTAATACAAGCCATGCTTCTCGGTGATGAAGTCAATCTCGATGAGGACCTGCGCCAGTCCTATGCGGATACCGGCATTGTGCATGTTATAGCAATCAGTGGTGGCAATGTCATGTTGTTTTTCTATTTCATTTCATACCTGCTCTGGTGGCTCAGGCACAATAAATACCAGTGGTTAAAATTTCTCCTGGCCCTGCCACTCGTTTGGATATACGTTATTATGGCTGGAGCATCCCCGTCAGCTATACGCGCTGCGTTCATGTTCTCCCTCCTGGCCCTGGGCATAATTTTCCAAAAGAACAACAACAGCCTGAACCAATTGTTTGCGGCGTCGTTCCTGCTCCTCCTTGCCCAACCTATGTGGCTGTTCTCAGCCGGTTTCCAACTATCGTTTGTTGCTGTACTGTCGTTAATTATTTTTTATCGCCCCATCTACAAGCGGTTGCGGGTAAAAAGCTGGTATCTGAAACCCATCTGGAAGACCATAGCCGCAAGCATGGCCGCAGAAATACTTGTCGCCCCGCTCGTCATCTACTATTTTCACAACTTCCCAGTCATGTTCCTGTTAGCAAACGTGTTGGCATTCCTGTTTATGGAACTTGTGTTGTTTGCTGGTATAGGAGTTATTTTACTCAGTTTCATTCCATTGATCTCAACAGGTATAGGCATCGGTATCGTTTGGACGGTAAGGGTATTCGGGTATATAATTACCTGGCTGCAGGCCTTCAACCCTGTATCCTTTCATTACCTGCAACTATCAGGAAGTGAGTTATTTTGCCTTTACATCATCGTTGCAGGCATTAGCTTGTTCCTACTCAGAAAGCAAAAAGCCGGGTTATTCACCGCTCTCGCAACATGCTGCATTTTCATTTGTTTACTGATCACAGACAAATGGAACTCACTGCAACAACATGACCTCATTGTCTACAACACTTCTAAAACGAACAGGATAGAAACTATCTCCGGAGATCACTATTCACCATTCACCACGGATACCGCCACTCCCAAAATCACCTATGCCACAACTCCGGCACACATCGCTCTTCAAGCCTGGAAAAAATCACCGTCCACAACACAGCAACTTTTTCGCATAGGCAACAAAACCATACTTGTCTTTAACGGAGACACAGATACCACTGGTCATTTCACGGTTGATTACCTGATTCTCAAAAATGCAAGCCCTCAAAATGCACTCCAGCTAAAAAGAACGTTCACACCTAAGCTGTTCATTATTGGCAACAATTATAACAAGAAAGAGCAGAACGAGTGGGCTGCGACTTGTGCTGGGATCCACCAGCCGGTTCATATTGTAGGAAGGGATGGAGCGTTGGTAATAGGCATGTCCATTTCAGACAAATTCAAATGAAAACCCAATCAATTCCTTGTGCTTTTATCGACCTTCCCTCGCCAACCTTCCCGTCCTCGTGTAGCTTTTAGTGTCCCTTGTGGGTAATCAATAAGCCGTTTTTAGCCTCACCCAAACATTAGTATCTTCGCACCCAAATTTCAAAAGGAATGAATCGTACCATAAAATCAGCGTTGATATCTGTATTTTATAAAGATGGCCTCGAACCAGTGGTCAGGAAATTGCACGAACTAGGTGTACAACTCTATTCTACTGGTGGCACCCAGTCATTTATTGAGCAATTGGGACTCCCATGCACGGCAGTAGAAAGTGTAACCGGCTATCCGTCAATTCTCGGCGGCAGGGTTAAAACCTTGCATCCTAAGGTGTTTGGTGGCATACTTGCCCGTCGCGACCTCGATACCGACATGCAACAGGTTACTGAGTATGAAATTCCATTGTTCGACCTGGTCATCGTTGACTTGTACCCATTTGAGGAAACAGTTGCGTCAACCACTGACGAAAAGGCCATCATCGAAAAGATAGATATCGGTGGCGTGTCGCTAATTCGTGCTGCTGGCAAGAACTTTAAAGATGTTTGCATAGTAGCATCCGTAAACCAATATTCGCAATTGCTGGAATTGCTGTTTGACAAGAATGGAGAGACCTCACTTGACGACAGGAAAGGCTTTGCAGCACAGGCTTTTGCTGAGTGCGCCCACTACGATGTAGCAATTTCCGCCTACTTCAAAACGCACACCAATCACAATAATTTCCATCTTTCGCATGGCAATAAACAGACTCTGCGGTACGGTGAAAACCCGCATCAGAAAGCTGAGTTCTATGGCCACCTCGAGGAGATATTCGAAAAATTGAACGGCAAGGAATTGTCCTACAACAACCTGACCGATATGGATGCGGCATGTCAGATTATTGCGGAGTTTAACAACCCTGCTTTCGCGATCATCAAGCACACGAATGTTTGCGGTGTTGCAGTACGGGACAACGTTACCTCCGCATGGGAAGCTGCTCTTGCCGGGGACCACGAAAGCGCATTCGGCGGTGTATTGGTAACGAATCAGACCATCACCCTCGAAGTTGCACAAAAGATCAATGAATTGTTCTTCGAAATACTCATTGCCCCTGCATATGACGAACCGGCACTCAACCTTCTGAAAGGCAAAAAGAACCGTATCCTGCTCGCCCAGAAAAAGGCGTTCTATCCGGTGAAAGAGCACAAGCGCATTTTCAACGGCGTACTGGTTCAGGATTCAGACACACAGAATTTTGCCGAATGGAAAGAGGTTGGCGATCGCCCAACTACCGATAACGAACACAGAGACTTGTTATTTGCCAATATCGTTTGCAAACACCTGAAATCAAACGCTATCGCAATTGTAAAGGACTGTCAGCTCATTGGCAAGGGATGCGGCCAAACCAGTCGTATCGATGCGCTGAGGCAGGCCATTGAAAAAGCAAAACAATTTGGATTCGACACCGACGGAGCCGTAATGGCTTCTGATGCATTCTTCCCATTCGACGATTGCGTGCGCATCGCTCATCAGGCAGGCATAACAGCTATAATACAGCCGGGCGGCTCTATGCGTGACAATGACAGCATACAGTATTGTAAAGACAATGACATAGCGATGGTCATCACCCAAACCCGACATTTTAAACACTAATATTTTACTGAAACCAAAATATTCCCCTCAATTCTACAATGGCGATCTCCAAAAAGGGTTGCCATTTTTTTGTGTCGTCCACAAAAAGAAATCACCCTCTTGCCAGATCCACAAGCATTGCTTTGGCCTGTTCATTGCCTGGGTGTTTTTGCAGTAAATGGAGGAGGCTGCGCTCGGCTTCAGCATTGCGCTTGCTGGAGTGGTACCATACGGCCAGGTTAATAAGATTTTGTTCGTAGTCGGGGTCCAACTGTTGAGCCTTGAGCAGGTAGTTATAAGCCATGGTGCTATTGCCATCCTGCATGAAAATAAAACCGAGGTTTGTGTTGGCGCTTATGTGATTTGGATTCTCCTTAACTATAAATTGAAATACTTTCAGCGCCTCAGGGTATTGGTGCAGCGCCAGCAGACAGGTGCCGTACTTATTCTGAAAATCCAGCGAATAAGGCCAGATCTCAGTAGCGCGCTTATACCAGGGCAAGGCCTTTTCGGCCTGCTGCATCTGGTAGAGGGCGTCCCCTACCCTATAGGCAGTCCACGCATCGGAGACGGAAGCAGGGGCTAGCGCACTTGCAGACGCAACTACATTTGGGTTGTCCTTCAGGAGGAAATACAATCTGATATAATCGCGGTTTTGCTTTTGCTTGACCTCTATGTCCTTTTGCCTGTCGAGGTAGGTCATAGCGGAATCAAGCAATCCCTTTGACTGGGCGTAGCGTTCGTAAAATTCGAGATAGCCACGGGCAATGGTGATATTATCCGGCTTGTCATTATTGAAACATTTCATGCCCAGAAAGGCTGTGATTTTCTTCTGCAGGGTGTCAGCCACCGGCCGTTTACGGATGAAATGATCTGTAACCGCAACGTGTGGAATATCAATACTGCCATTGTGCGGCATGTGACAAGTGATGCAATCATTTCCTTTTGCGGCCCTTACTTGTGCGGTCTCAGTGCACTGGTGTTGCCCCTGCGCTCCACCGTGGCAGCTCTGACAGGCATCCAGGTATTTTGTGCGCGGAGTAAACTTTACGCTTACATGCGGGTTGTGACAATTGATGCAACTCATCTTCCCACTTTGAACGAAGCATTGGCTCTTCTTCATGCGTTCCACATGGGAGGCCATTATCATTTTATCCTGTGCCCCTTCATATTCCGGCATGAAAACATTCATAACCTCGGAGAGTTTCATCCCGGGGTGAAAGTCAAAAAACGACTTCCCATCATTAAGCACAGCAATGCCCTGCAGGTGGCAGCGCTGGCAAACATTATTTTGCAGCTCGGTTGACAGACGGCGCGGGTTTACTATGGAATAGTCTGGGCCTTTTGATGTATCGACTGGCTTGGAAGTCTGGCGTTCCTGCACGTGCAAACTGCCCGGGCCATGACAACGCTCACAGTCTATACCAGTTTTTATGACATTGAATTTATTTTCGCTGCCCGCAACAAAATCTGGGTAGCCATTATGGCAGCTCATACATTCCAGCTGAATGAGGCGCTGAAACCGGCTACTGGCGCCCTTTTCAAAGCCAGGTGCGAGATCCCACCTGTGCTTTTGGGTATAGAACGTGATGGGCGCTTGAAAGAGGTAACCATTCACATCGAAAATATGGGAATTGGTGTGCTGGCCGGAGCCTACAACATAGTCGACCCGTTGAATACGTTTATGCACGGTATCCTTGTCTTCCAGTCGATATTCGAGAATGAAAAACGAATCGCCCTGCCAATAAGGCTTGTAGTAATAGTCGAGCGCAGAATCATAGACGAGGGCGTGGGCAGGTGTAAAGTCAGCAGCCGACTTGGTTTTAGTAGCCATGCCAAATGACTGGCCCATGCCGGTCTGGATGAATGTATTGTAGACCTCTTCGTGGCAACCCTTGCAGGTATTCATGCCCACATAGTGCGCGGAAGAATCGTAGACATTGCGCCAGGGCGAAGATGGATGATCCTCACTGGTTTCCGCCTTTGGGGTATTGCAATAAAAATACGGCAGCGTCACCACCAGTATTACAATCCCAATCAATATTTTACGCAGCAGGCCGGCAGACATAGGCGTTCAAAATTAATGGATAATTGGGGAAGTTGGGGGCATAACCCAAATTAGTTTCTTGCGGCACTGCACCTTTGGCCTATACCTGCGGCAACAATATTCAGCTAGTGCAAGTGCAGTACCGATTTCCATAATCTCACCAATAACAAAGCGGCTACCCGATCAGGTAGCCGCTTTGGTTATTTATCGTGGACGGAACGATTACTCTAATTTAATGAGCTTGGCTGCTTTAAGCAGGGTGTTGTTTTCGTCGTAGATCATGATCATGTACAGGCCATCTGCGATGCCGGCCGTGTTAATGTCGACTGCATCTTTCTGTTCAATCACTACCTTGCCAAGAGGGGTGAGTATGGCTACGTTCACTTTAACTGGCGCGTTAATGTGTATCATCGCTGTTGCAGGGTTAGGGTAAACGGATACGTCTTCGGCTGTTACTACCGGAGCAATGCCAACATTGCCTCCACCTCCTCCGCCACCTCCGGTGGTTACGGTTTTGCCTGCGGACGTAATACTACATCCATTACCGTCTGTTACCCT
>CANCOG010000325.1 GCA_947379685.1 Flavipsychrobacter stenotrophus
GACTCGTCCCACTTTTTCACCTACATATACCCTGACGCCCAAACCGAATATCTGCTGGAACAATACAATGCGCTGCTAAAAGCAAAACAAGTAGAAGAAACAGCACGAGCCGAGAATGAAGATAAACTGATGCGTCGTTTTGAAATAGAGCAATTCGGTATCTACAACTGCGACCGGATGATGAAGGAGGAAAACGCTATCCCTATTGCCGCCAACTTCGAATTCGATACTTCGGCCAGATACAGTAATGTCACCATATTCCTGGTCACCACAACCAATGGCAACGCAGTGGTAAAATATAACAAAGACAACTGGGATAAGTTCAGCATCAACCCCGATGCCCCCAACAAAATTTTAGCTGTATTACCCGGCAATAAGATCGCGATACTCACTACCAGCGACCTGAAAAAGATCAATTGGACCGAGGTAAAACAAACCCATAAATACACCTTTGTCCTCAAAACAATCCCTCAAAAGATCGACAACCTAACTACCCTCGACCAGTACTTCAAAAATGGTTAGCCATTCCGGAGCTGTTATTGCTTGTTTTGTCCTCTATCTAACCTTGTCATTTCTACCGGGAGAAATCTCTACAACACGTTCTTGCACTATAACTTTGTCCTACCGACGAAGATGGAAGGAATCCCTGCAACACGTTCTTGCGCTTTAGCCAAAAATCACCACCCTAACATTATTCTTTATTTCGGCCCTCTTACAAATCCCCCCTTTGTAATTACCATTAAAACTCGCAACACCCATTAACAATCAACCTAATAACACCATTCATATTAACCCCATTTTACTTGCATGGTTTCATTTTTATACATCTCGCAATTAACCATTAATAATTAGCTAATTAACAATTAACTATCTGCACTTATCCACAAAAAATCGGTACATGGTGTGCCGAAAAGCGTCACATCATGTGCCGGAAAGTGTACCACCATGTATTTGTTTTCGGCAGGTTTTTGCAAACTGCTTCACCTTTGTGTTACAAAAAATAACGCAATGGAACAGGATATCAACACACAGGAAACGACGCTCGAAAACACCCTTATCCAGGCATTCGCTCAACTCAGCAATCAGGTACTGGAATTCCAGAAATCAATTACGGCCCGCGAGCCGGGAAACTGCTTTCCCTCAATAAAGGAAGTCGGTATGCTCTGCAGACTAATCAATTGCCTGGCCAAACTCAAAAAACTATCCGAGCCCTTTAACGGCCACAAAGCGATACTTGCTTTCGCAACCTTCCTTGGCAAGGAGGACAAGACATTGGCAAAAACCGTAAGGACAAAATACAAAGAATTCCAGGTCGGCACTCAACCGGAAAGCAGGGAAGCACCCACAACCGAATCTGGAATAGGGGTGATTGCACCAACACCCGAACCACCTATAACCAAAGCAGAATTCGACCAGCATAGGAGTCTGCTTTTCAACCTCCACCTCAACAAGCATCACATTACAACTGTAAATGGCCAACCGAGAAACACCAACTGGCTGCAGTACAACCTCTTCCAGTGGCACCTTCCCCGGGCCGAACGCCGCTTTTTCGATAGCGAATCCGACTACCACTCCACCATAGACCACAATGCTGTATGCCGGAATATCAAACAACATTTTTCCCGGCACAACATAAAAAGGTAACTAAAAACAGTAAAAGCTACGCTACATCCGCCGTTTTGCGACCACAGCGTCCTGCCTTTGCGTTCTTTGCGTGAAATCGTCAATGGCGATTGTTCCCTTTTGGCAAAATAAGAACCTTAATGCACCTAAAACCCTCTTTTTACTTGATAATATTCATTGTAAAAATAAAAATATCCTGTCCATTTGTTAACAAAAACGACAAATTTCGACCGTTCGTGAAGTTTTACGACCGTTCGTGAAGTTTATTTGGATTAGGCGCCTCCAGCGATGTAAATTGCATCATAATTATTAACGAACGAATAACAAAGTATAAATATTAAAAACGTAGCAAGTGGCATAACCTGGTTTAAAAGATTAAAAAGGATCTACCAATGGATCCATATTTCATCACAACAATTTAAAAAATTAACGTCATGAAATCATTTTTCCCATCTCCCCGCCCTCACCTTTTGGCAACTCCAGGTTATGCCGCCAATACTACAAAAGCCCCCGGCACGGGCACAAAATTCAAAACGGCGCTCGCTGCCTGAAGCCACAGAACATTACAACAAAAAACTAAAGCAACTTAATGTATACAATTCCCACCAACTAACAAGAATTACAGTTTCATTTCTTAACGCTCTAAATCTAATGTTATGAAATTACACGTTCTACTTTCCCGCCCGGTGGCCGCTCTTCATTGCCCAGCCTGCGAACCAATGGTGTCTGCTTCTGCTATTTTCAAAACGGGTATCCGGGCATAACCGGAAGTAACCTTGGTTTTATCCATTTTAAATTAGCCCGTAGTTATATGTTTTGATACTGCGCCCTGGCTATTCTTCCCCTCCGGTTTTTTACTTATTCTCCAATTAATACTCCCTCAACCCTTCTGCTTTAAGCAACAATGTAAAAATCGAAACAAAAATTAATCAGATTTAAAAACACTATTCTTAACTCTTTAATTTTTTTGTTATGAAACACATTTTACTTTTGCTCGTCATAATATTCGTGGCATATACAAGTCAGGCCACAGTTGTTACCGTTAGTGCCGCTTCATTCGGATTTACTACAACAACCACAACAACAGCCGGCTCCATGACGGTTTCCAACGCCAGTGAAAGGGGCTATGCTGTATTCAACCTTGCTTCGGCAGGCGTTCCTGCACTGGCAACAATTACAGCTGTAAATGTCATTTTCACCTATACTATTTCCGGCAGCAGTTCCCCTACCGATCGTATTTACGCCTACGTAGGTGATATCTCCGGTTTGGCACCCTCAGCCTTGTATTCCGGTGCAATAACTTCTGATGTCCTATATACAGCTACCTGGGGGACAAGTGCTACTACAAAAACAATGTCCTCAACATCCGACGCAGTAACCTTCCTACAGACAAATCACACAAATACTATATCCTTAACCTGGGTAGAAAGCGCCTCTTCAAGAGTATATACTATCAGCAATCCACAAATCAAGATCACTTATACATGTGCAACTCCATCTGCCGTTTCTATTGCTGCATCTTCAAATCCTGTTTGTGTTGGTGCTACCGTGAATTTCTACGGCAATGCAACTAACGGTTCCACTTACAGCTGGGCTGGCCCCGATGGCTTCACATCGACCCTCCAGGACCCCGCAGCATTTACGGCTGCACTCACCTCAACTGGCATCTATACATTCACTGCTACTTCAACATGTGGCCTTTCTACCAGTGACACTTTACTATTTACTGCTAACTACGCCCCAACCGCTATATCCGGCGCTACTTCTGTTTGCGAAGTGGCATCTGTAACACTCACCGAATCAATTACCGGCGGAAAGTGGAGGAAGAACAATAGCCGGGTTACATTCGATACATCTACAGCGGGAACAAATATAGTAACAGGAGTAACTAGCGGCACTACAATTATTACTTATTCAACAGGCTGTGGTACTGACGTAACCCTTACCATGACCATCAGCAATTCACCTAATGCACTCACTGGCACTACCCACGAATGTGTCAGCAGTTCATCTACGCTAAGCTCAACTACAGGGGGCGGTGTATGGAGTAGCAGCAATTCAACCATTGCTACTGTATCAAATGCGGGTGTTGTTACAGGGGTTGCTCAGGGCTTAGCCACCATAAGTTACACAAAATTAGGCTGCTCTGCCTTGGCTAATGATACTGTAAAAACTACTCCTGCGGCTATATCCGGAGCTTCCGCCATATGTGTTGCCAGTACATCTGCCTATACTAATACTTCATTGTATGGCGACTGGTCTTCAAGCGATATCACTAAGGCTACCATCAATACTTCAGGCACTGCTTCCGGCGTTGCTACCGGCTCTGCAAACATTTCATACACAACTGGTTGCGGCTCTGCTGCAGTAAAAGGAATTTCAGTAGATGTTGCCCCTGCTTCAATTACAGGATCTTCTACTATGTGCACCGGCAGCGGTGCAACAATTACCCTTACTCCCGATGTTGCCGCAGGTAGCTGGAGCAGCAGCAACAGCGCTGTCGCTACAGTAAATACCTCAACAGGAGTTGTTTATGGAAACTCTGACGGTTCTGCAAATATCTCTTACACGCTAACTAATGGCTGTGGTACAACTGCACTCGGACATCCAGTTGCCGTTACCCTTACCGGCAAGTGGCTCGGCAGTAGCAGCACCAACTGGAACGATGCCGCTAACTGGCCATGCAATGCTATACCCGATGCTTCAGTAAACGTACTGATCCCTTCAGGCACTACCTTCCTCCCTGATTTTTCCGGTGCAACCTTCGCTGTCAAGAATTTCACTGTTGCCAGTGGTGTAACAATTACTATCGCATCCGACGGAATTATTGATGTTAAGGGTGACCTTACCAACAATGGCACTATTAGCGGCGCAGGATATGTCAATCTTAGCAATGGCGCAGTAGCGCAAACAATGTATGGCGTTGGCAAGATCAGCAACCTTACCCTGAACAGCGCTGCAGGCGCATCTGTTAATGCTGGCGACACTGTAAAAATGACCGGAGCTCTTACCTTAACTAATGGCGCACTCGCTACAAATGGCGGCATCAGGCTCATGTCTTCTGCTTCTGAAGCTGGCAGAATAGCACCAATTGCCAGCGGATCTATCAGTGGCAATGTAACAGCTGAACAATATTTCCAGGGCGGCCGCAGGGCTTATCGCTTCTTTGGCCATCCATTCAATTCTTTTATCAACCTGACCCAGATCACTCCAAAAATTGATATCAGCGGTCCAGGCGGCGCAACTAACGGCTTCACAACTACTGCAACTAATGCACCTTCAGCATATTGGTACCATACCGCCCTCGGTAATTCATCATTGCCCTACGACATTGGCTGGAAGTCTTTCAACAATGCCAACGCCATTGCCGATACCGATAGAATTGCGCAATACGAAGGCATCCGCCTTTATGTAAGGGGAGCAAAAGGAGAAGGCCTCGGATTCAATGCCTACACTCCATCTGCCGCAACAGTGAGCATGTATGGCCAGGTAAATACCGGTAGCCTTGCAATAACCATGCACAAGGGCAACACTTCCGACTACAATATGATCAGCAACCCATACCCATCACCAGTAAACATTGGTAACGTAATAACAGCGGCAAATGGTCTGGGTCACATAGCAGGCAGCGCATTCTATGTATGGAATCCATTCCTCGGTGTAGCTGGTGGTTTCGAACCAAAACCAATCGGTATGAGCTATGTACTCGCACAAAACAGTTCTTTCCAGGTGCGTGCCGCAGCTGATGGTGCTACACTCGGTTTCACCGAAAGCTATAAAGCTACCACTGCCGATGAATCACTGCTCAGGAACGCTGCTCCACAGTTTGTTGCACTCCATATCTATGACGCCGCAAACCACCCATGGGATGCCACCTTTATCAGCTTCAACGAAAAGGCTGGCAACAACACTGATAATAAGTATGATGCAACTAAGGCTATGAATCCGGACCTGAATTTCTACAGCCTTGCATCTGACAACACAAAACTCAGCATCGATGCCCGCCCTTACAGTGCAGGAACAATAATCCCACTCGGATTGACCACAACCTACGCACAACAGTACACCATTAAGGTAGAAGCAATGGCAGTACCTTCCGGTGCCCGCCTGTTCCTCCACGACAACTGGAATAACACTTATACCGCACTCGAAGTAGGTACCGCTTATACATTCGCTGTAACTGCCGACGCAGCAACACAGGGTGAAAACAGGTTCGAATTGACTACCGAAGCAACAGTTGGCATCAAAGCCGCCGAAGCAATGAGTGCATCAATGGTTCCTAACCCAGCCAGCGATGTCGTAAACATCACTTATGCAACTGCAACCAAGGCCGCAACAACAATCAACAT
>CANCOG010000326.1 GCA_947379685.1 Flavipsychrobacter stenotrophus
GTAAAAAATGTAGCTGCCCTTGTTAAAAAAGGCATTCAGTTGGGATTGATTGACTAACTAGAATGGGGGTTAAGATGTCGGCAGGCAACCAAAAACGTATGAAGTCCGTTTAAAACGTCAATCGGTCGTTTTAGCAATCCTTTAATACCAGCAGGCATGGTTATTTTACAATATCAGGTGAAAGGCAGTTAAGTTGAAAAACAAGCGCCAATTGATCACCCTTAAACCGATATTGTATGAAACGAATGATACTAGCAGCAGTTCTTGCAGGATGCACCCTACTGCCACAATGCAAAAAAGACAACAACAATCAGCCAGCACCTGCAAACACAGTAAGCACCAACACCGATACCAATCAGCGGGTTATAACACCAGACGTGCCTGGTGCGATGGTGGGTTACAATATTATACCAATAACAGGTGCTACTGTTCCTTACCTCAAATGGAACATTGGGTATATGAATATCATAGGGTTACGTTTTGAATCTATCCATCCCGGAGGCAGTGCAATATTCAATATACATTACGATGTACCGGCTAACCACCAGGTAGATTTATTGAATACTACATCTACCTCATTAGGAAAAATGCTGGTTCCATTTGGCCTATATCAGCAAACTGCTGCAAGCCTCAATATGGCTGCCTCCCAACCCGGTGGTAACGCATTCTACCTCTCAGGGGTATATCTGCAAAACGAGGACGCTATAAATGCAGGTGGCGAAAGTGGCACGTCCAACAGAATCACCCCAGTCCCTGTCACAATCACACTGAACGACCCAATGATGCTTACTGGAAGACAGTTGCGGGAATTCCACATTTCGCCTGATTTAAGCTACAAAATGAACTTTACCCTTGATATGGGTATTATTTCAAGTCCCCTTACAGCTACAATGCTCAACCAAGCCACTAAAACAAACGGAGCCATCATCATTTCAAATACTTCAAATACAGCACTTTACAATCTAATCCTCAACAATTTCCAAAATTCAGTAAACGTCAGTTTTGGGTTTTGATGGGTTCCCAATAATCTGACTATATAATACCGGGGCGTCTCAGCGTTCCGGTATTTTTCATTTAAGAAGGGGCGTAAAATGTAGACGATTCGCTACAGTAACTACCAGGCCACCAAGTGTTAAAACTTATTTTATTTTGAAATTCCTAAGGAACGTTGACGAAATAAAGTACACCATATGGCGAAGTTATTTTTCTTTTATGCGAGATGAAAAATCTGCGAATAGTGAACTATTTAAAGACTTTTTCAACGAAGCAGAAATGGAAAAGAACAAGACAGATGGTGTACTTTATTTTGCCATCGTTCCTAACTCACTTCACCTCAAACAAAAAGTCCTTCGAAAAATGCACATTAAACCCGCCCTTCCACTTGGTTTCCTGCCATTCGGCGGAGGGTTGAATGTTGATGGTCTTCCTGCCCGAAGATGCCGTGAGCGGCAATGTAAACCCGGGCTCAGTATCAGTAAACCTGTAATGCATCGTCCTCTTTTTAATGTAATATTCTAGCTTGGGGATGCGATTGGTGCGCAGGTATTGGTTGAAAAAAGCCTTGAGATCCAAACCCGTATGTGACGCTATATAGCTTTCAACTTCCGGTGTAGTTACCATCTTGTGGTAATACTCTTGCCCCAGCCCGCGCAACATCATCCTGAATTTTTCATCGTCGCCGGTCATGGTTCTTATCATGTGCATCATGGCAGTACCCTTGTCGTAAATGTCATTCGATCCCTCTTCGTTCACGCCATATGGTCCTATCATTGGCTTATCGTTCTGTATATTGTGCCACTCACCCCTGCAATATTCCGCAGCCTTGTCTTTTCCCGTAAGGCACTCCTCAAACAGTGTTTCAGAATACGTGGTGATACCTTCATGTATCCAGTTATCAGCAATATCTTTTGCCGTCACATTGTTGCCAAACCACTCGTGCCCGCTTTCGTGCACAATAATATAATCGAAGTTCATACCCACTCCCGTACCCGTGCGGTCATAGCCCTTGTAGCCCATTTTATAGTCGTTGCCATAGGCAATGGCACTTTGGTGCTCCATGCCCAGGTATGGAGCCTCAACCAGCTTGTAACCATCTTCGTAAAACGGATAAGGTCCCATCCAGTACTCAAAACAGTGTATCATTTGTTTTACGACCGCAAATTGTTTCCTGGCCCTGGCTTCATTTTCGCGTAACACCCAGTAATCGAGATCAAGCTTACCTTTTTCACCAATCAGGGTATCGTGCCAATGAACATAATCACCAATATAGAAAGATACATCGTAGTTATTTATTGGGTTGGCTACATGCCAGCACCACTGGGTGTGCGGGCTCAACCCGGCCCGCGGAATCGTTTTGATCAATCTTCCATTACTAACCGCTGCCAGGTCCGATTCAAGGGCAATGGTGATGTTCATTCCACTATCGGGTTCTTCCCACTGGGCATCCTTGCAAGGCCACCATGCGCTCGCTCCAAGTCCTTGACATGAAACAGCCACCCAGGGCTTTCCTGCTGCATCTTTTTTTACAGATAAGCCACCATCCCAAGGTGGATTTACTGCAATTCTGGGCGAGCCGGAATAAACGATGGATATATTGTAGCAACTATCTTTATTCAAACTATGAAAGGGATACTTTACCCAGATCACATTCCCCAACTTTGAAAACTCCATATCATGACCTGCACCAATTTGACCTGTACCAAATATCACCCCTTCTAAATTAAAACGGGCATCCAAATCAATTTGCATGCTATCGATAGCAGTTCCTATCACCTTAAACTCAATTGTATTTACGCCTGATATTCGCTTGTAAGACGTATCGAAATCGACGCTCAAATCATACCGCACTACTTTCCACCAATCTCTCCCCCGCCCATTGCTTCCCCTCAGGGTATCGGCGTGGGTATAAGCAAAAGTGGTATTTGCCGGAAGCAAATACCACAACATGCACAATGCATAAATTATCTTCCTGATCATGGTTTTTTAACGTCTAACAATTCAACATCAAATAACAAAATAGCATTTGGGGGAATGCTCGATTCCTGATGGCCTTTCACTCCATAAGCCATACCCGAGGGAACGATAAAAACCGCCTTGCTTCCCTTCGGCAGCAAAGCAAGTCCTTCCTCCCATCCCTTAATTACAACACCTTGCCCCAATGGGAATTCCAGTGGCTGGGCATGGTGGAAATTGGTATCAACATTGGAATCGAACTTATGCCCGTCCAGCATACTGCCGGTATAATTTACAGATAGCTTTTCGCCCTTAGTTGGCAGGTCGCCCTTTCCTTCTTTAATAATGCGGTAATATAAACCCGATTCTGTTTTCTTAGCCTTGATCTTATTCTTGGCTATGTAATCAGTGATCAATTTATCGTCATGCTCGGCCTGGGTTTTGATACCCACTATTTCTACATCGAACACCAGGATGGTATTGCCGGGAATGTTGGAATTACCCTGGCTGCCATATGCCAAACCCGATGGTATATACAACACGGCCTTGGTGCCATTTTTAAGCAGCGCAAGCCCCTCATCCCAACCCTTAATAACCGCTCCCCTGCCTAGTGGCACCGGAAATGGCTCTGGGTGATGAAAATCGGGATCGGTATTGGAATCGAAGGTTTTACCTTCCAGGAACCGACCGGTATAATTTACACTCATCACCTGTCCTGGTTTCGGTAATTCGCCTGTACCCTCGCGACTAATGGTATAATACAATCCGGATGCCGTTTTTTGCGGCTTTATGTTATTGCGGGTAAAGTAATCGGTAAAAATGCTGTCCTCGATCTTACTCTCTTTCTGCGCCTTTTCAAACTGATCCTTCTTGTACTCCGACCGCGACATTACAGAAACCAGCACAATATCATACTCCAGCACCTCACCAGCCTTCATGCCCGGCATCAGCTGCTTATTTTGTTTAATAATGGTATCAACCGGCAACCTGAGATGCGCACTGTCGCCTGCAACCAGCATCATGAGCCCCTCAATAAAATCGCCCCGGAAACTGGCAGGCTGCACCTGGAAGGGAACAGGATTTCCACTATTCATTTTACGGGAATCGAACATAACACTATCCTTAATATGCAGGTGTACATGCATTTCCAGGTGGTCGCCTATATGCGGATGCCGCTTGCCTGTACCATGCCGCACCACATTATATTCGAGTCCGCTTTCCATGTGGGTAAACCCATCAGCCAGCAACACACCCTTTACCGGCGGTTCTTCTACGGGTTCCTCATGTACAACTGTATCCTTTACCTGGCTTTCTGCTTTTTTCTCCTGAACAACGGGTTTCTTCTCTTTACTAACTGGGGCAGTTTTAGAAACCGGTTTCTTCTTATTCTGGCCATGCGCCAGGGGGGCACCCATGAACGCACTACCAGCAACTAAAAGGGTAACAAGGGCAAGTTTATTCATTAACTATTGTTTATTTACGCTTCAAAAGTTGTTTCCATAGAGCACATACGTGTCCCACACCGCTAAGGTGTGGGACACGTATCGCAACCCACTACAGGTATCTACAACAAACTTACAAACGCTAAATGAAAATAAAGCGGTTTATGGAATAAATATATACATAGGTTGTGTTAAAAAGGAATGGCCCCCCCTCACAAAGCAAGAAGCCGTATAAGTAAGCGACATCTGAATTACCAGTCTTTCTTATCCTGCTTTGGGTCAACGGTCATCCCCTTTTTAAAAACGGAGATGAGTGCCGGAAATTTTTCGTCAGCTTGTTCTTTAAGGTAATTTCCAATCTTATTGTCGCTCAGATCGCCATAAGATTGCGTTTTTGTTTTCATACCATCGGGATACGACGCATACATCATGTGATAAGTGATATTATCTATCCGGAACTTATAGCGCCCGTCCTTTGCCCACAAATGAAATTTAAAGTCTATAGTACCATCATATATGGCCCAACCAAGTGTCTTTTTCTTGTCGATATTGAGCGCAGCAGCATTCACAATGGTGAATTCCTTTTCATCAAAATTGATATTGTTATCTGCAGTTTTGAAATTAGCAATGATCCAGGTTTTTGCTCTTTTATACAAGTCGGCCTGATTTGTTCCCGCCAGGGTTACAACTTCTTCATAAAAAAAGTCACCATTAGTTTCATCTTTCTTAAGCGCAAATTGCGGGGCTTCCTGCGCCTGGGCAGCAACAAATGAAATAACCGACAATGAAATAGCAAACAGGTATTTTTTCATAGAAATTGATTTATTGTCGGCGAAAGTAGGGTATTTTTCAGGAAAGTAATTACAGTCTCAATCTCCTCTACTGCCCGGGGTCATGTTTCGTCGATTAAGTTGACAAATTCTTCTATTCTTTGACTACCATTGCAGTATACCTGATGCCATACCCATCTGTCATCTCCAAAACATACACCCCAGGTGCATATCCTTTCAGATCAACTGAGTTTTCCCCCTTCTGAAACACCCCCTCTTGAAGGCTGACGCCTGCTACACTCAGCAATCTATAATTTGTAGCTTCAACAATGCCTGACACAGTTAACTTGTCTTTTGCGGGATTTGGGAATACATCAATGTTTGCCAAATTCGGAGTAGTAACTAATGTCCCCGTAATGTATATATCACTGCAAACGGAATCAACTGCACAATTGGTGTAGGCAAATACACAGACATGATAAATACCAGATGTGGCATAGTAATGTGGAGAAGAACTGCAATTTCTTTGTGTACCGTCACCATAGTGCCATACAACACTGTCTATGCCAGCAGAGGTTCCGGCATAAGTGAAATAATCGCCAAAATGTGTGAATGCGGCTATTGGTGTTTCGCAGGGAATGAAAAAAGTATTGCAGGCTGAATCCCACCCACAGGGATTGTAGGCATAGACGCAAACGGTGTATGTGCCAGGTGTCGCATAGTTATGGGTGAGGGCAAAACCAGTAACTTGTGTGCCGTCACCCAAATACCATACAATACTATCTAACCCTGT
>CANCOG010000327.1 GCA_947379685.1 Flavipsychrobacter stenotrophus
ATAGGAGAGAATGTAGACAGCCCTTTTCTTTTAAAAAGCGAATATTATTAGTGAGAATTTCCGCGGGGCAGATTGTACAGTGAAGTTGTTTATAAGGAGGTTTAAATGAAGGAATTATTAAGGAAGCCCATTAAAACTCGAAGACATGCTTATTACAATTTGTATTATAAGGCTGGTGGTTGTTATTATTCGCAACAAGAAAAACCTCAAGGTTTTGGGTAAGAAAAATATATCAATCGAGACCGCCTTCCATTGAGGAAGTTCAAATTAAACATTCAAAAAAATATCCCGTACCTGGAGAGAGGTACGGGATATTTATATTTAGAACCTGTCAGTTCCTATAGTTTTTCATAGAGCGCTCTCAGCCTTTCTTTTGTCATTTGAGATTTCCAGTCAGGCCCCAACGCATTTTCCCAAAGTGGCGCCATGCCCAATGAAACATTGATCATAATGTCAAATTGTTCCTCAGTCAGGTCCTTACAAATGCCCTCTGGGATATGGATGTCATTTTTCTGAACCATCTTGTGAAACGTCTCAACTCCTTCTGGGTAAAATTCCTGTAAGTGATTGAAAACAATACAATTACCAATTCCGTGTTTAGTGCCTAGTAAGTAGCTCAGTCCGTAACTAATTGCATGGGCCACGCCAACCTGAGAGTAAGCAATGCTCATACCACCAGCATATGAAGCCATCATTAATTGCTCATCACTTTCGTCATCCCAGCCATCTTTGTGCAGAAAAACATGCTCGCATAAATCCTGGGCTTTTTCGCCATATGAGCGACTAAACTCATTGATAAAGGTCCCTTTCAACGACTCGATACAATGAATGAAGCAATCCATTCCTGTATAAAAACGTTGATTTTTAGGAGCATCCTTAGTAAGAGCAGGGTCAAGAACTATTTGGTTGAATGGAGTGAAATCAGAATTCATTCCCAGTTTGCGGGTGGGGCCAGTGAGTACCGTTGTGCGCGATACCTCAGCGCCGGTACCTGAAAGAGTAGGAATACCAGCCTTATAAACGGCTGGATTTTTTACAAGGTCCCATCCCTGGTACTCATGCGCTTTCCCAGGATTGGTCATCATTATCGATACAGCTTTCGCTAGGTCCATCGCTGAACCACCGCCAATGCCAATAACGCCTGACACAGTCCCGAATTTATCCTTAAGCATCTGGGATATTTCATCAACGTAAGTTGTTTTTGGTTCATGGGTCACGTCTGCATCAATTAAGATGTCGTTTCCACGAACAGGTATCCTGGCTTTGAGTTCGTTGTTTTTTTCAAAATAATGATCGAGCAGGTAGACCATTGGGGCATCCCCTTTGCGTTGGGGGGCCAGTATTTCATCGAGTTGGTCGAAGCAACCCCTACCATACACCACATAATCTACCATTTTAAAATTGCGAAACTTCATATTGCTGATTCTAAAGTCAAAAATTAAAGCGCAAAAATAGTGTTTTGGTGTGTATGTTGGTGGCCAAAATATTCGTCGGTAAAACTAAGCAGGTTATATTACAAAGGGAGTGCAATGCCAAAGATATGGTCCATATTTCACAAATTGACGTTTTTGATGCGGAACGACATGTGGTATTTTAAGAGTAATAAATCTAACTGGGTCTGCTCGTCGCCAGAATAGTTTCTTCCTATTTCAAAATGATGAAGAAAGAGTGAAGTACTTTTCCCTTACTATTTGACCTTGCACTAATGCACTACTTCCAGTTTTAGGCTTTTGCTGCCATCTTCGGACCGCAAAGTAACAATATATATACCGGTAGAAAGTCCTTGCAGGGGCATCTGAATATAGTTTCTACCTGCCGTGAAGTTAGTTTTGGGATATTGATACAATACTTTTCCGCTAATGTCAGATAGGGAAATGTTTACTTTTTCGTCGTGACCTATGTCAAAATATACTTTTGCCTGGTCATTCGCAGGGTTTGGGTATACGCCAGCCTCCTGCAATGCCATATCGGGAGTAGGGGTTTTTAGGTAGAAAGGTAGCTGGTTGCTGTTTAAAACAACGCTGTCGTCATGCCTGATAAGCATTACAATGGCCTTGAGGTGCCTCCCCAGATATGCAGGGTCAATAGTTGTTGTTAGCGAATAGTTATAGGTATTGCCGTTCAGCATATCTGAAGGCAGGCCACTGGCGCCTTCCGGGCTTGGGTAGATTTGCCGGGCAACATAGTTATATACCATTTGTGTAGCCGGGACCGGGTTGGGGCGGGTTTCATATCCGCCCATTGGCCCCTTACCGCCACCGGCGTAATTATTGTATTGGTCGTAATTAGAGCCTGTACCCTTAACGCCATCTTCAGTAATCACCAGCGCCAGCTGGTAGTCGCCGTGCAGGTCAATTGCAGGGGTAATATTTGTATTTACAGTAAGCGTATTGCCCTCAAATACTCCGTTCAGTGAAATATTAGCGAAACCAAAGAACAATTTTTCAACGTCCAGGTATTGGAAGAAGCTATCGAGTGGAACATTTGTTCGTCTGTCAAATAGAATATAGGGGACATAGTTCCAGCCGAGATTAAACATAAAATCATGGTAGGGGGTATCTTCCATTGGGTCATTTTCGTGGACCGAAATCAGGCAGGCCTCTACGTCGTGGCCGGCAATAGAGCTTAAATAATACATGTTTCGAGGCGACCAGCCATTATACGTGCCCTCGCCACTTTCTATTGCCAACTTCTTTGTTGGGTAAAATGTTGTCCCTCTTAGCCAGGTATGCGCTGTATCGTTATAATGATAGGCGTCGCTGTCCAGTGTTACCCACATGTCTACTTTGAAGGTGCCGAGTGCCAAAACAGTGTCCCCTATGTTGTGTGTAAAAGTTGTGGTTGAAAAAGGAAGTAATGTTACTCCAGTTATAGTGTCACTTACAATAGGGCCGCTTTCCTGCCTGTAATTCAATACGAAAGTATGAACAGTATCAAGCCCGGCATTAAATATTGTTGCCTGGTGACTGTAGCCATAACCCGTTTTTACATAGCTTAGCAATGTGTCACCCGGAGTAACGGAAAGTAATGATAAATCCTTCCTGGCAGGGACAAAGACGGTAACGTTGTCGATAGCCCACCCTTGCATATGCCCACCGTGGCCGCCATCAGTGTACCGGAAACCGATCCTCAGGTCGTATACATGATCGTATGCTGATATGTTTATGTATTGAGTGGTAAATGTTCCATAGGGGGAACTGACGGGATTAGTCTGGATGACAGTAAATGTGTTTCCGCTGTCGATAGAAAATTCTACAGTAGCTTTTTCGGTATCGGTGCCATCGATGTAATGTGAAAAGTAGGAATCGTACTTCAGCCAGGCCCCTGAGACAGATGACATGTCAATGCGGGGTGTATAAGAGAATACATTAGAATCGTTGGGGTTCCAAAGGCCACAATCGGGAATGCAGGCTACTTTGTTGGTGCCGTTATCTCGCGACATTGGTCCGTAAGAGGGTAGCATACAGCCACCGACCTGTTCAGGTAAGCCACATTCCCAGGGAACCATACCGGTAAATTCGTAATGCCAGCCTGTAATAATGTAGCTGCTAAAACCATCGAAGGGTTCGCTGTACACAATGAGTTGCGCGCTTGCGGTTGTGTAGAAAGCCAGTAAGAACAGCAGCGGAAATATTTTTTTCATCCAATTGATTGTTGTTGATCATCGGTACACACGCAACGGCACGTTAACAAGACGTAAAAAGGAGCCATTATCTTGGGTTTAACGGGGAAATTTTAAATTGAATGAATTAGCCTTATTTCCAGTGGCCGGTGAACCAGCAATAAAAAATCACTTGCACAACCAGCGCAAGGATAACGCCAATGTACCCAACCTCCCACCGCCCTCTAGTTTCGTTTTTCAAAGAATGAATTTATTTTAAAATTGCTCGTTATGTTATTTTAAGTGGTGGTGTTTTGGACCGAGCGTTTGAGTTGTATAGTTTTTTTTTTTTTTGTTTAAATTAAAACTGCCCAAAAAAGCCCTTGGAAATGAATTGACAAACGCCAGGTAGACTGTTAAAGCGCGAAAAGAGTAGCGAAAAGCGCTATTAATAAAATCCAAAACAGGATTTCGATACCTCCCAAAATTACACCGGCAAGTGCCATTCCTTTATTCTTGTACTTGTTATTAAGACCAACAATACCAAAGACTAATGCACATGGGCCGAGAATGATGGCTAACGGGAAATAAATTCCTAGTATACCACAAACTAATGACACTATTCCTGGCCAGCCTGGTTTGTTGGCGGCATTGTGGGTTTCAATGGGCAGGAAATGCAAGAGACGCTGGAGGAACGGTAATTTTTTAGTTGTTCGAAATTCTGTTGCTTTTTCAATAATGTTAACGCCAGGTTCGTAGCTACTCGTTACCGTGGTAGAAACTGTGGCGCGCTTAACCGGAAAGGCGGCATAAGCAGGGCTGAAGGCAGTAAGGTAGCAGCACAAAACCAAAAATAAAAAGCGATTTTTCATGTTATGTTTATCAGAGTTACAAACTTAGGCATAAATTGATGAATTCCTGAAGGTGGGGTGATATCTTATCTGCTGACGGCACGTAGACCTGTCGTTTTTTTCTTTCATTGGTCGAGGGCACTTTTTCGAGTCCTCGTGCGGCATGCCACCAGGCGTGCGTGTCGCGTGCTCCGTGTCGTTTAATTATCTCACGAGAAGCTTGCATTTAGTAGGACGAAGCGATATGCTTGGACCATTATACAATAAAGCTAAATTTGATTTTGTCGTAAAAAACTGATTTCAGGTGTTATTGATCCATATACTGATCTTCCGATAATTCTTCTGGAATATTATCTATATTTAATCTGCCCTTGGTTATTTTGTTTATTATCTTATTTATCCTGTCCGCATCCCATGAATAAATATCTTTCCCAAAACCTATCGGCTCACCGTCGTAAATAAGTACAATATTGCCTTCCGCGTTAAGTGTTCGTATAGTGTTAACCCCGAGCGATGCATATATGTTTTTCCCGGTGCCATCCCGGTAACTTAGCAAACTAATACCTTCAATATCGCATCTCCTGGTTTTCATTTTGCCGGAGACGATTTGACTAATAATCAGGTGATCTGGTGCCACTAACAGATTTTCCTTCGCTATTACTCGTTTAAGAAAACGAATGAATGCATATGAACAAAATGCCATTGCTCCCCCAGCAAATAATACAAGAATAATTGATAAGCCGATAGAATCATGTTCTCCAAAAGGATTAAGTTCTCCGCCAATCACTCGCCTGGTTACATACCAATATAACAACCGTGCTGAACCAATTGTAAAAACAAAATAAAAGAAACCTGCTACTGCCATAGATATCTTCATCCTGCGGTTCATTCCGTTTCCAAACTTTATTAAAACCTTATTCTGTTGCTCAGTTATTTTCATATGAGATAGTGGTTTGCAAATTCATAGCCTTATAATTGCATAATTGCAATTTATATATTTTTTTTGAAATGCCCGCACGGCTCCGTCAAGATATTTTGGGTCGGATTTCACGTCTTTAAAAATAGATTTGACAACTTTTTAAAAAATTGTCAAATCGTATACCGGGCCCGTAAATATATTTATTCCTGCATATCCTGCCTTAGTTTTTAGCGGTCAAATTCTCCAATTGACGAAAATCAACTAACCCTTTGACTATCAGCAATTTTTTCGGAGCCAACTGTCAGCATATTTGCACTGTTATTCAAATGTATTGAATAGCGTGTAAAATACATTGTTATGATCTGGACATCACTTCAACCTAAGAATACCTGGCGCATGATACGCAGCGGCAAGCAAGTTTACCTGGTGCCGGGGATATTCTGTGTTTATTCCGGCATTCCAGTCAAAGATTTCCATGAACAGGCCCGGGTCATTGAAGATTTCCGACAGGCCCGACGATACCTGTGACCTAAATAGCGTGTTTTTCGACCTTGCATTTAAATAATTATTAT
>CANCOG010000328.1 GCA_947379685.1 Flavipsychrobacter stenotrophus
GTCATTGATTCTGAATAATTCTGTCGATTGGCACCACACAGTTCGCATCGAAGGCCATATCCGGAATGCTTGCTGGGCGCAATACAACCTATTCCAGTTCCTGCTCCCTCCCTCCGACCGCCGTTTCTACCATCATGAGATCAACTTCATGAAGATCTTCAATATAGGCCAGGTTTCCCAGGCCATTGCCAGATTCTGCCACGAGAATAGAATTAAATAGAAACAGAAAGGAACGGATTTGAACAGGGTACATTCCATAACTTCGCATAGGGATTATTACAATAGCATCTGAGCGAAGACATTAGTGCTCCCTTCTCCCTTTAGGCAATGCCATTGACTTAACGGGATTTTATTTGCGGCTTTGCTTCAAATTAACCCAATCATGATTGGATAAACGGGGAACTGCGCCTCTGCGTCTTGGCGCGAAACCTTAAATCAATGACATTGCCCTTTAGGGAGAAGGGCTGGGGTTGAGGGTGAATTTGAAGGGTGAAGATTTGAAATTCCCCTGCCGGTAAAATACGTTCACGTGGCATTTTGTATATTCACTGTCCGGAAGCTGCCAAACTTACCTGTATTCAAATACAACGGGTCCGCATGGGGCAGCCAAAACAACCTAAAAACATACAGCATGAAATTTACATTCACCACAGAAATCAATCAGCCATTCAACAAAGTTGCGGCATTATTTCTCGACAAAAACAACCTGAAAGAATGGCAAAAAGAATTGCTTAACTACGAATGCCTCTCCGGAACGCCCAATGAAGCCGGTGCTGTAACCAAGCTGGACTATAAAAGTGTGACCATCATTGAAACCATCATTGCCAACAATGCCCCGAATGAAATAAAGGGTTACTACGAACACAAAGCTGGTAAAAAAACGATAATGGTGCATAATACAGTACACCGTTTCCGGGAACTTTCAGAAAATAAGACCCTGTTTGAGCTGGCAATGGAAGATGTACAATTTGTAGGATTCCTGCCCAAACTGCTCTCCAAACTAATGGGCCGCATGTTTGAAAAATATCACCAAACTGAAGTTGATCAGTTTAAGGTGTTTGCAGAGCGGCAACAATAGGTAGTGTCGGGTTACCTGGTGTGCCAGGCCCCACTGGCGCAAGAGTTAGCGCTGCGCTCTCATGCTAGTTAGACGGGTCTCCGACCCGAAGTGCCATTTGAACTCAAACCTCAACACATCTCCAACCCGTTACTTTTTTGTTACAAATCCCCATTTCTACACTTTTAAAATTTTACTTTTTATTTTTCAGTACCCAATCATTTACCTTTACCAAATTAAGGATCAGGCCTGTTTTACAAAATATTTTGTTGGGCATGGGTTACTTTTTTCTCAAAAAAGTATTAATAAGTGTACAGCGCTACAAATAACGAACAACAGCTATTAAAAGCACTGGCAGCAGGCGAAAGGGCCGCTACTGAACAAGTCTATAAACAGCAGCTTCCCATAGTAAATGGCTGGTTGGTGAAAAATGGTTGTTCTTCCGAAGATGCGGCTGATCTCTTTCAGGAGGCAATGGTAGTGCTCTACGAAAAGGCGCAAAGCCCCGAGTTCAGGTTGTCATGCAATGTCGGAACTTATTTATTTGCCGTTAGTAAACACCTGTGGTACAAGAAGTTGCAGAAGCAACAGCGGGAACCCATCAGGTTATATGACAATACTGAGGCAGATGATGAGGGCGGCGGAGGCAGGGTGTACGAGGAAGATATAAATGTGCATTACGAGCGCGAAGCACATTTTGACCAGTTAGATGCGGCGCTAGACCAGGTAGGCGAGCCCTGCAGGTCGTTGTTGCAGGCTTTTTACCACAAGGATAGAAGCATGCAGGAAATTGCGGCAGATTTTGGGTACACCAACCCGGAAAATGCCAAAACACAAAAATATAAATGCCTTGCCCGCCTCAGGAAGTTATTTCATGGCGTTCAGGCTAAATGATTGATTATGAATTTTAACAACATTTGGGAGCTTGCTGAATCATGGTTGGACGGTACCCTGTCCCCTGAAGACGCTGCTACCCTGAAAAACAGGTTGGGGACCGATCAGGCATTTGCCAGTGAATTCAACGACAATGTAAACCTGATCAACTCTTTGAATGCTGCCGGAGCGCAAAAGCGTTTCCGTAATACCTTAGGCAGCATACAGCAGCAACAGCTGTCGGCAAAGGCAACAAGCAAGAAGGCGTTTATTATTAATTTGTCGACCCAGGTTTGGCGCACGGCAGCAATAGCTGCTAGTGTTGCGTTGGTTACTTCGCTCGTGAGTTATAGTATTTTTATCAATTCAACTCGTAAAGTCGATTCCCAGTACAGCACAATCAGCCGCGAAGTAGAACACATCAAAAAGGTTCAGGCTAAGCAGCAGGAGCAGCAAAACGCCATTATTGATTCCTTTAAGAAGAAGAATCTTCCGGTTGCCCCACCTTCTGAAGTGCGGTATACCGGTACCGGCTTCGCCATCACCAATGATGGTTATTTCGCTACAGCATACCATGTTATCAATAACGGTAATTTCGACTCTGTATATATTCAGTGTAACGACGACAAATATTACAAAGCCATTCTCGTTAACTACAGTGCCAAGTCCGATCTTGCTATCTTAAAGGTTGAAAAGAAGAACTTCCGTTTTGCAAAGGGCGATCTGCCATACACGTTTACGCCTGCTAAGTCAGGATTGGGTGCCCGCATTTTTACATTGGGTTATCCTAAAGATGATGTGGTGTACAGCGAAGGTTATATAAGTGCAAAGGATGGTTTTAATGGTAACGCAGCCCAGTACACGTTGGAATTGCCCGCCGGCCACGGACAAAGCGGTTCACCGGTTGTGGATGGTCAGGGTAATATAATTGGTGTACTTACTGCAATCAGCGGACCAGAAGAAGCAAATACGTACGCAGTTGGGTCAAAGGAACTGGTAGACCTGTTTCACCCGTTGGTGAGCGATAATAAAATGCACCTTCCCAAGAGCAACAAACTCAGCAGGTTAAGCCGCGAAGAACAAATTGAAAAAATGGAAAACTATACATTCTCTGTAAAGGTGTATAAGAAGTAGCCAATAGCGATGCGCTTCTACCATAATAAAGAACCATTGCGTTAATACAATACTAAATGTAAGATCTGGCAGCCCCGTTTGGCTGCTTTTTTGATGGGGGAAGTGTAAACACCGGTACTTTTGTGCATCAGAAACCACGATAGGTAGCAATATGAAACTAACACTCGGCTTTAGCCCCTGCCCCAATGATACCTTTATTTTCGATGCTATGGTCAATGGCAAGATCGATACCTATGGCATCGCGTTCGACTATGTAATGGAAGATGTGGCAACGCTCAATGCCTGGGCTGAAGCGGGTAAGTTGGATATCACCAAGCTGAGTTATAGTACATTCCTGCATACGGTCGACCGGTATGCCTTGCTGCACAGCGGTAGTGCCCTGGGTGAAGGTGTAGGGCCACTGTTAATTGCCCGTGAGCCCATTGATATGGCGAACATCGCTGATTATAAGATCTGCATTCCCGGCTTCAATACCACTGCCAATCTGTTGCTGTCACTGGCATTCCCGACCGCTAAAGACAAGACTGAGCTGGTATTCAGTGAGATAGAAGAAGCGGTAATCAATGGCTCCTTCGATGCCGGTTTGGTAATTCATGAAAGCAGGTTTACATACCACGATAAGGGCCTTGTAAAGTTGATTGACCTCGGCGACTGGTGGGAACAAACAACCCATGCCGCCATCCCCTTGGGGGGAATCGTCATTCGTCGTAACCTCGATAAACAATTGTGTGCAACGGTAGATGCCATCATTAAAGAAAGCCTGCAATACTCCTGGAACAACTACCCCGAACTGGCACCCTTTGTTACCCAGAACGCCCAGGAAATGGAAGAAGACGTTATGCGCAAACACATACAGCTCTACGTCAACAGCTACACCACCGATCTCGGCGAAACCGGCCGGAACGCCATTGGTACTTTATTTGCCAAGGCAAAACAAGGCGGGTTGTTGAAGGGAGAGTTGAGAGAGAGGATATTTTATTAGGATGAAAGTTGCGGAATTCTTCAGTACATGGTTAATTTGAGGCACTTGGAGAGGTTAATAATACTGGTTAATACTCGCTACCATAAAATTATCGTCAATTCTCGGTAAACTTTAGCATTACCTTACCATGTTCTGAGATTCATTTATGTTTTGTAATGTGAATGGCATTATTTTTGCAGTTACTTACGTCAATTATGAGTTTATCCAGGGAAGCGAGGATTGGTATATTGGTTACTATTTCGCTTATTATTTTTTTCACCGGCTTTTACTTTCTCAAGGGTTCGGACCTTTTCTCTGATGATAAGGTATATTATTGTTATTACAATGATGTTGACGGTTTGCTTAGTTCATCGCCGGTAGAAATAAGGGGATTGAATGTGGGGCACGTTAACTCGTTTGGGCTTGAAGGCAACAAGGGTGTTAAGGTGGCCATCTCTGTTCACAAGAGCATTGCCATACCTGAGGGCACAATGGCTACTATCACTTCCGATGGCTTACTCGGTAATAAAATGATCCGCCTCGACCTCGGCAACGGGACAAACGCACTGAACGCAGGTGCTACGTTGAGCACTTCTCAGGAGCCCGGAGTAGTGGATAATATCTCTGACCAGATGACCCCGCTGATCAAAAGCATGCGCAAGACCATTTCGGCGCTCGACACTGTTATTGCCGGGGTAAATGTGATTGCAGGCAGTGAAAACCGCCAGGTAATCACTAACACACTGAAGAACATTGAACTGACCTCCAGCAATCTGACGAGTATCAGTAATGACCTGAACAAGGAAACCGGAGAGATAAAGAGCATTCTGCACAATACGAACAGTTTTACTGCCAATCTGGCGAAGAACAATGACACAGTGCAGCACATGCTGTCTAACCTCAATATGCTGTCGGGTCAATTGTCGCGTGCTCCGTTGCAACAAGCCATCACGCAGTTGAACGCCACCACGGAACAGTTGCAGGGCGTTTTGGGTAAGATCAATAATGGGCAAGGGTCGTTGGGTATGATGGTGAATGATAAGAACCTGTACACCAATCTGAATTCGTCACTCACCACATTACAGAAACTCATGGCAGACGTTAACGCCAACCCAAGGCGTTATGTAAACGTGACCATGTTTGGCAGGAAGCCAAAGAAGGAAAAATAGCGTAAGTTGCAAGTCGCAACGCAGAAATGCGCGGTGATTAGCTGCAGACTGCGATATTAAGAACAGACTCAACACAGCAAACACACTCAATCCCTGATACTGAAAGACGCACTAGCTATAAAGATGAAATGTTCCCGTTTATACCCTGTGTATGGAAGGATAGGCATTTTGTGTTTAAGCCTTTTTGCATCATTGTTGCTGTGCGGTATAGGTGCCCGGGCCCAAAAGGCCGACATTTCTGATAAGATGACCATTTATCTTACCGCAAAGGTGATCATCCATAACGAAACGGATTCAGGGCAAATAAACAGATTCATTGACAGTGCGGTTTTCCGCCAGGGGACAGATACCCTGTATTGCGATAGCTTGTATCAAAATAAGACGACAAACATCATAGAGGCGTTCAGTCATGTGCGGGTAGCGCAGGCGGGCGGCACACAGGCTAACAGCGATTACCTGCGTTATGTCACATCAAAGAAACTGGCTTACATGCGGGGTGGTGTTTCCATCACCGATGGTAAGAACAAACTCTGGGGCGAAGAACTTTCCTACGACCTAGGTACCAAGGTGGGCACTTACACGAACAAGGGTAAGCTGCAGGCGGACTCCACGACAGTTACCAGTAATAGCGGTGTCTATGATGTTAAGGCAAAGGAGGCCCGTTTCCAGGGTAACGTTGTCGTCACAGATCCTCAATACAAGACCACATCGGAGGATATGGGGTATAACACGGAAACGAAGCTGACCAG
>CANCOG010000329.1 GCA_947379685.1 Flavipsychrobacter stenotrophus
CACAATGATGATGACCGAACTGGGTACTACCAAGGGGCAGATCGCCAGCGCTACAACAGCTACAGATCGCGCTACATACACAACCCTGAATCAGAATCAGTATACAATTTACAGACAGATTTGGGCGCTTAAATCAGCGTTGGCGGCAAACAGGGTTTCTATACACACATACCTGCTTAATTTCGCGGCCACCATTTAGGTCATAAGACAATCAATATAGAGTCCCGGACGTGTCCGGGGCTTTTTGTGTTTTTAACAATGAATGGATAGCCTGTTTTGCTCTTCGTTTTCGATATTTAAAAATATAGGACAATGCCTAAAAGAGTAACAAGTCTCGGCGGTATCTTCTTCAAATGCAACGACCCAAAAAACATAAGGGATTGGTATTCCCGTCACCTGGGACTGAATACGGACCAATATGGCACAAGCTTCGAATGGCGCCACGCTGATGCCCCCGAAAAGAAAGGCTATAATGTTTGGAGCACCTTTGCAAAAGATGCCGACTATTTCGGTTCAGCCGAAAAACAATTTATGGTAAATCTGCGGGTAGAGAACCTGGAATGGCTTCTGGGTGAATTGAAAAATGAAGGGATAGAACAGATAGGAGAAATGCAGGTTTACGAATATGGAAAATTCGCCCACATCATGGACCCCGAAGGGAACAAAATAGAACTCTGGGAGGCCAATGACGAAGAGTATGGCAAAATGGTAGGGGATAATATCACAAAATAGGGTTCGCCCTTTGGAGCGAACCCTGTTGAATGCATAGACTGGCAAGTAAGTGAGGATATTTATTTCTCCTCTTTTGCAGCCTGCTCTTCCTTATTTTTCTTGTGTTTTTGTATCAATGCGCCAACACCTGCACCTGCACCTGCGCCTAGTATGCCACCAACAATTGCACCCTCACCTTTTTTCTTGTCTACCATAGCTCCGGTGATAGCACCTGCACCCGCGCCTATGAGTGCACCGGTCTCAGCACCAGTAAGTCCTTTTTTCTTTTTTGCAGCCGCAGTTGTTGGGGCAGGGGCAGTATTATTATTGGTTGTTGTAGTGGTTGTTGTATTGTTTGTTGTGGTGCCGCCGCCGCCGCTTCCACCGCCGTGGTGTGTTTTTTGAGTGGATGTAGATGAAGTTGCTCCTACTATCATGCCGTCCTTGGTTACCCCGGGTTGCAGTGCATTAACTGTATTCATAGAATCAATGATGTGTTGGTTGTCTGCAACCATTTTCAGGGAATCAATGGTCTTTTGCTGGGCCTGAAGTGCTTCTGTCTGCTTTGTATCGCTATTATTGCACGAAAGCATGATGGATGCTACTGCGAAGAAGAGAATTGTCTTGGTCATAATGTATTGATTTTTTGGCACCAATTAAGTGCTGTATGTTAAAGCAATAAATAACCGTGCCACCGCAGCAATTCAAAAAGAAAAAGTCAAAACTTTAAAAGTATAAAACGCATTCAACTGTAACTAGGAACTACCAAATCCTTAATTCTGTGACATTGCCACAGAGTGGTTATGCCATAGGATTCTCTACAGGCCTGGCAAAGCAATTAAACAAAAAACGGATGTAAATTGTTAGTTATTCAAGTATAATTACTAATTTCATTGTTCCTTTCGAAAGATTGGAAATTTGTCAAAAAGTACATCCCCAAAAACCATAGCAATGAGGTTGGCAATCACCTTTTTTTTAGTGCTGCAAGTATTTGTTTGCAGTGCCTTGCGCGCGCAAGTAATACAAACCATTGCCGGTGGCATTGGAGATGGCGGACAAGCCAGCTCGGCGCAGTTGACCCAACCTACCGGGGTTGCGATGGACAGAACGGGAAACCTATATTTAGCTGACGCCGGGCATAACCTTGTAAGAAAAGTGAGTCCATCAGGAGTCATTTCAACGTTTGCAGGCACAGGGCAGGCTGGTTACTTTTTGGCTGATGATCACAACCCAGCGAAATTTGCAAGGCTCAACAACCCGGTTAGCCTGGCATGCGATACCCTTGGCAACGTGTACATATCCGATTACGGTAGTAGCAGGATCAGGAAAGTTGATGCTTCTGGTATAATCACCACCTATGCAGGTGGAGGTTCTGGAACCGGTTATGCCGTTGCAACTGCCATAAGCCTCAGTAGTCCAATGAGTATTCTGGTGGGCCGCAACGGGAATCTATATATTACAGAACAAGGCAGGCACAGAGTAAGAATGGTAGATAGGTACGGTTTTTCGACCGTGGTGATAGGTGCCGGAACCGCGGGTTTCAGCGGTGATGGGGCGGCGGCGATTGTCGCCCAGTTATCCACTCCCGGCGCACTGGGGGGCGATAAGAATGGAAACATTTATGTATCAGACCTAGGGAACAAAAGGATTAGGAAGGTTGACACGAACAATAACATTGCAACTATTGCAGGCAATGGCTCAACTGGCTATGCCGGCGATGGAGGGCAGGCAACTGCGGCAGTTTTTAATGATATGGAAGGACTGACTACTGATACAGCCGGTAATTTGTACGTATCAGACTACGGCAACAACGTCGTAAGGAAAATAGATCATTCAGGAATTGTCAGTCGTGTTGCAGGTCAGTTTTTGACTGGTGGTTTTGCAGGTGATGGAGGGGTAGATTCCAATGCCAGGTTTAACGGACCCTCTGGAATAATGTTTGACGGATCGGGCAATTATTTCGTTGCGGACAAGAGCAATAACAGAATTAGAAAAATAAGTGCTGCACACATCATTTCTACTTTCGCCGGAAATGGTTTTGCTACTTCAAATGCATATTCAGGAGATGGGGGACAGGCATATTGCGCCTTACTCAACAGACCAACCGCAGTTGCAGTAGATGCGAACCAGAATATTTTTATTGCGGACAACTATAACAGGGTTGTACGCAGGGTCAATACTGCAGGCATAATATCTACTTTCGCCGGTACAGGTGGTTATGGCCGTTCAGGTGATGGTGGCCCGGCTTCTGCTGCAACCTTTTCAAGTCTTGCTTCAGTGGCTACTGACAGGAGTGGGAACCTTTTTATCTGTGACGTGTCATACGATAATATACGTAAAGTAGACTCCTCAGGAATTGTAACATTGGTCGCTGGAGGCAACCATGGTTTTGGAGGAGATGGTGGTGCCGCAACCGCGGCGAGGCTGAATCAACCGGGCCAGATTATTACCGACAAGGTTGGTAATTTATATATACTGGATGCCGGAAATCGCAGGGTCAGAAAAGTCGACACCAATGGGGTGATCAACACAATTGCCGGAACAGGAACTGCCGGTTTTTTTGGCGACGGTGGCCCCGCGACAAATGCCCTGATCAATCCATCCGGCGGATTGGCTATTGACGATACCGGTAACCTGTACATTAGTGAAAACAACAGGATCAGGAAGATAAACACAGCGGGTATTATTTATACTATTGCAGGAAATGGCACCAGTAGTTCCACAGGCGATGGCGGCCTTTGTGCAGCCGCAACGTTCAACAATTGCAACGGCCTTACTTTTGATAGATTTGGAAATCTGTATGTCTACGAATCTGGCGTTTACAATATTCGCAAAATAGATACAGCAGGCATCATTAACCGGTATGCAGGCAACAATTGTTCCGGTTTTTCAGGAGATGGTGGAGGTGCTCTTCTGGCCTGCATCACGAGCAGCCCGGGTATTGCAACCGATAGCATGGGCAACCTGCTGATCCCTGACGTGAATAATTCGCGTATCCGCAAGGTGTTTACCGCAAGGCTGGTGGTGCATGCCAGCCATGACACAATTTGCCTGGGCTCTTCGGTAACTTTTTCAGCTAATTACAGCAATGTTGCGGGTATAGTTCCTTCTTTTCACTGGCAGAGGAATGGATTGCCTGTAGGCATAGACTCTTCATCATGGACGACTACTAGCCTGAATCCAGGCGACGTGGTTACTTGCTCATTGGCTGACACAAGCGGATGGCCTGTTGTTGCCATATCAGACCCGGTAAGAGTGAAGGTGCTTTCATATTCGCCAACAATATCCATCACGGTCAGTCCCGGCACAAACGTCTGTGCCGGGAAAATCGTAACCTGTTCAGCGCTTGCAACTTCGGGAGGAACTGCACCCGGCTATTACTGGATGAAGAACGGAATACTGATCCCGGGAGTAGTAGCTTCAACTTTTACTTTTACCCCGGCAACGGGAACAACAATCTCCTGCCGGCTCAATAGTAACATAGCCTGCAGGATGTATGATACAATAACCAGTAACCAGCTGCTCTTCACAGTTATTGATACCGTTAGGTCTTCAGTTACAATCACTGTAGATCCGGGAGATACTGTATGTGGTAACCAGTTCGTCACCGCCACTGCAACAAGTATTAATGCGAGTGCCACTCCGGTTTATACCTGGTATCAGAACGGGCAAACTGTCGGTGGTCATAACCCATCCTATAGCTTTTCTCCTGCTGATGGTGATTTGGTAAACTGCCGGATGACCAATAGCGCAACATGTGCATTGCATGATACAGTTTATAGCGGGAGCCATAGAATAGGGGTAATGCAGCCTGATAGGCCAGCAGTATCAGTTTCTGCGAGCCCTGGAGTGAATACCGGTATGGGCAAGGAGGTAACTTGCACAGCCACAAGCACACGGGGTGGCTCTGCTCCAGTGTTTGATTGGTTTAGAAACACTGTTCATGTGAATACGGGTGCCACCTATACCTTCATCCCGGCAGAAGGAGATATTGTGTATTGCGAACTCACGAGCAATGACCAATGTTTATACAACAGCCAGGCTACCAGCCAATCTCTTGCATTTACGATTGACTCATCATCCATAAACAACGCAGGCGTTTTCCCTAACCCCAATGCCGGAACTTTCAAAATACGGCAGTCCATCGACGGCCCCGATGGAATGAATGTGTACATGGCCATCACCACCATGGGAGGAAAGGACATCTATAACCAGACACTGATCCTGCATAACAAACTGGTTACGGCCGATGTGTCATTTGGCCGCATTTTACCCGAAGGTGTTTACATGATCTCATTAGTTTACTATACCGATAAAAAGTCCCTGTATTTTGTTGTCAGGTATTAACCCTTAAACCAGGTAAATTCTATTTTATGAAAAAGTTATTGATGCTGATTTTGATGTTTGTTGTCTTCCCTGGCGGAAGCATTTCTGCGCAGGTGATACAAACGATTGCAGGAGGTATGGGAGACGGTGGCCTGGCAACAAATGCGGTATTACAACCCGTAGGCGTGGCCGCAGACAGGCGCGGCAATTTATATGTAGTTGACAACGCTGCCAATATGGTGCGAAAGATCAATTCAGCAGGAGTTATTTCAACTTTCGCCGGCACCGGGAATTCAGGGTACAATAGTGTTGAAGATCATCACCTCGCCATAAATGCACAACTCAACCAACCCAACTTTGTTGTTTGTGACTCGTTTGGGAACGTATATATATCGGATTATGGCAATGGACGGATCAGGAAAGTTGATACGATGGGAATTATAACCACATTCGTATCAGGGGTAGTGCCTAATGGAATAGCTATAGATAATGCCGGAAAAATATATTTTTCTCCCAATGGGGCTAACACTATCCGAAAAATAGATATTGCAGGCGGTATCTCCACCTTTGCAGGGACATCGGGCAGCGGTTTTGGTGGTGATGGCGGTGCGGCATCGGCCGCGACATTTAATAGTCCGGGATGCCTGGCCTTCGATGCGGCAGGCAACTTGTATATAGCTGACAGGCAAAATTTCCGTGTCAGGAAGGTGGATACCAATCATGTGGTAACAACCGTGGCAGGAAATGGAAGTGCAGGGTATGCCGGAGATGGCGGATACGCTACGGCAGCTGTGTTTAACACTATAAATGGACTGGCGTTTGATGCTGGAGGCAATTTATTTATTGCCGATTATTTAAATAATGTCGTGAGGAAAGTAAATACATCTGGAGTT
>CANCOG010000330.1 GCA_947379685.1 Flavipsychrobacter stenotrophus
TTTTACACTCATCATTGAGGAAAATTATTAAATATTTAACGCATCACCGATTTTTGTAACGCCTAATTTCGTACTTTTGCACCCTGAAATAAAAGGCCCTTCCTGATTTCTCTGCCGGGAAGGGTTATTTTTAGGAGAAAAGTTAAACGATTTTAGCCTCCGCAAGCTGGAGGAAATCACAAGGTTTTTTATGGATATTCGTAACATCGCCATCATTGCGCACGTTGACCACGGTAAGACGACATTGGTCGATAAAATTTTACACACTACCAACGTTTTTCGTGACAATCAGGAAACTGGTGAGTTGATTATGGACAGTAATGACCTCGAACGTGAAAGGGGTATTACCATTCTCGCCAAAAACGTTTCTGTTACTTACAAAGGCGTAAAGATCAATGTAATTGATACTCCGGGCCACGCCGACTTCGGTGGTGAGGTGGAGCGCGTTCTTAAAATGGCTGATGGTGTTTTGTTGCTTGTCGATGCGTTCGAAGGCCCTATGCCTCAGACACGTTTCGTATTGCAGAAAGCACTCAACCTGCATTTGCACCCTATCGTGGTGATCAACAAGGTTGATAAGCCTAATTGCCGTCCTGACGAAGTACATGATGCGGTTTTTGAACTGTTCTTCCAGCTCGATGCTACTGAAGAGCAGTTGAACTTCCCTACAATATATGGTTCTTCAAAACAAGGCTGGTTCAATACATCTTTGACTCCAACAGAAGACATCACTGTATTATTGGATACGATTCTGGAAAAAGTACCGGCTCCTACAGTAGTAGACGGTCCGCTCCAGTTACAAATCACTTCACTCGACTATTCCTCATTCCTTGGCCGTATCGCCATTGGAAAGGTAACACGTGGAACCATTAAGGAAGGCCAGCCAATTATGCTGTGCAAAATTGATGGTACTATGCAGCGCAGTAAGGTTAAGGAACTTTATGTGTTCGTTGACATGGGCAAAAAGCGTGTGACTGAAGTGCAGTGTGGCGATATTTGTGCTGTAGTAGGTGTTGAAGGTTTCCAGATCGGTGAAACAATCGCTGATTTTGAAAATCCTGAAGCAGTGACCATCATCCCTATCGATGAGCCTACCATGAACATGCAGTTCAGCATCAATAACTCACCATTCTTTGGTAAGGAAGGTAAATTCGTTACCAGTCGCCACATTCGCGACAGGCTTATGAAGGAACTGGAAAAGAACCTGGCTTTGCGTGTTGAAGAAACTGACGATGCAGATAAATTCCTGGTATTTGGCCGTGGTATCCTTCACTTGAGCGTATTGGTGGAAACCATGCGTCGTGAAGGTTATGAGCTGACAGTTGGTCAGCCACAGGTAATTACCAAGGAAATAAACGGTAAAAAATGTGAGCCTTATGAAGTACTGGTAGTTGACGTTCCTGCTGAATTCAGCGGTAAGGTTATTGACCTGGTTACTCAGCGTAAGGGCGAAATGCACATTATGGAAACAAAAGGCCAGATGCAGCATCTGGAGTTTGAAATTCCTTCACGTGGTCTTATCGGCTTACGTTCTCAAATGCTGACAGGCACTCAGGGTGAAGCGGTAATGGCACACAGGTTTGCAGAATACAAACCATGGAAAGGATTTATTCCTGGCCGTAGCAACGGTGTATTACTGGCAAAAGCTGCCGGTAAAGCAACAGGTTATTCTATAGATAAATTACAGGACAGGGGCGCATTTTTTATTGATCCGGGACAGGAGCTTTATGAAGGCCAGTTGATTGGTGAGCACATTAAGCCAGGAGACCTTGTTGTGAATGTTGCAGAAACTAAGAAGCTGACCAATATGCGTTCAAGTGGTACTGATGATTCAGTGCGTATTACACCAAAAATACTCATGACCCTTGAAGAGTGTATGGAATACATTCAGCAGGATGAGTGTATTGAGGTAACTCCGCTGAATATCCGTCTGCGCAAGATCATGCTCGATGAAGAAGATCGTAAGAAATTCTCAAAGATGATGAAGCAAGAAGCTTAAAAAGTAAAAAGTAAAAAATAAAAAGTAAAAAGCTGCCACGATGTGGTGGCTTTTTGCTTTTTGTTCAATTTTGTTCAAGATTTAAAGGTGTGAACGAACAAATAGATAACGCTGTTAACTCGCCAGGGGTGGCATCTTTTAGCGTGTTTCCTGACTGATACGTTGCTTGTTTAGTGCAAAGTGGGGGATGCCATGGCTTTAAAATAGTGTAGGTTATGTGTATTACACGTTCATTTCTTTTCTTAAACAATATAGGTAAGAGTCGCTGCTTGGATAGGAAAGTAAAATAATAATTTAGCATTTGGTTTCAGGTTTTGAATAATAATGTTTATACTTTTGCACCAAATTTCAATGTTATAACATATGAGTACAATGACTGGTTCAAAGATTGATTTTCAGTTGCCATACAAAGTGGCAGACATCAGCCTTGCAGAGTGGGGCCGTAAAGAGATTAGGCTTGCAGAAGCTGAAATGCCTGGTTTGATGGCAATTCGTGCTGAATATGGTGCTTCGCAGCCATTGAAGGGAGCAAGGGTGGCAGGATGCCTGCATATGACCATTCAAACTGCTGTTCTTATCGAAACACTTGTTGCTTTGGGTGCAGAAGTGCGTTGGAGTTCATGCAATATCTTTTCTACACAAGATCACGCTGCTGCTGCTATTGCTGCTGCAGGTATTGGCGTTTTCGCATGGAAGGGCCAGAGCCTCGAAGATGCTGATTGGTGCATCGAGCAGACTTTGTTCTTCGGTAGCGAAGATCGTCCTCTGAATATGATTCTGGATGATGGTGGTGACCTTACCAACATTGTACTGGATAAATACACTGAGCTGATACAGCACATTAAGGGCCTCAGCGAAGAAACAACTACAGGCGTTCACCGCTTATATGAAAGGATGGCAAAGGGCACATTGCCAATGCCAGCCATCAATGTAAATGACTCTGTTACCAAGTCTAAGTTCGATAACAAGTACGGTTGCCAGGAAAGCCTCGTTGATGCTATCCGTCGTGCTACTGATGTTATGATGGCTGGTAAGGTAGCTGTTGTAGGTGGTTATGGTGATGTTGGTAAGGGTTCTGCGCTTTCATTGCGTGGTGCTGGTGCCCGCGTAATTGTAACTGAAATTGACCCGATCTGTGCTTTACAGGCATCAATGGAAGGTTTCGAAGTTAAGAAGATGATAGATGCAGTTAAAGAAGCTGATATCATTGTCACTGCTTCCGGTTGCCGCGACCTGATCACAGAAAAGCACTTCCGTCTGATGAAGGATAAGGCTATTGTTTGTAACATCGGTCACTTCGATATCGAAATTGACATGGCATGGTTAAATGGTAGCTATGGTCATACCAAGGATACTATTAAGCCACAGGTTGATTTGTATACCATTGAAGGTAAGGATGTTATCGTACTGGCAGAAGGCCGCCTGGTAAATCTGGGTTGTGCTACCGGTCACCCAAGTTTTGTAATGAGTAATTCATTCTCTAACCAGACTCTGGCTCAGATCGAATTGTGGAACAACCACCAGAGCTACGAAAACAAAGTATACGTTTTACCTAAACATCTTGATGAGAAAGTTGCCCGTCTTCACCTTGCTAAGGTTGGTGTTGAACTGGAAGAACTGACTACAGAGCAGGCTGATTACCTCGGCATTCCAAAAGAAGGTCCATACAAAGCAGAAATGTACAGATACTAATAAAAGTAAAAAATTAAAAGTAAAAAGTAGAAAGGCCCGTGTTATGCGGGCCTTTTTACTTTTTTAACGACTGCCTACCCTTGTTCCTAAGTCAACCCAAAGGGTAACTGTGCTATTTTCGGTGACCAGGGGCTTTGCTCATTTTAAAACCCCGTAAATTTGCAGCAGCCAAACACAAGCCATGCCCATTATTACACTGACATCTGATTTTGGATTGAATATGGCCGAAGTATCGGAGGTAAGGGCATTGTTGATGCGGGAGTTTCCGGGTTATCCGGTAGTGGATGTAACGCATTGTATTCCGTCGGAGGACAGGTACATGGCTTCGTGGCTCTTCAAATCGGCATGGAGTAGTTTCCCGGAGGGAACCATTCATTGCTACTTCATAGACATTTTTATGGGGGATAAGCCCCGGTTGGTATTGGCTGAGAAGGAAGGGCATTATTTTCTTGCGCCTGATAATGGGTTGCTCTGGCTTACATTTCTTGATAGTCTGGATAATGTTTGGCTTTGTCACCAGTTTGAGGGGGCAACAAGTGTTGATATCTGGATGACGGAGGTAAAAAAGGCAATCAGCTTGATTTGCAGTGGCGATGATCATCGCGGTCAGCTAAAGCTGTGGGAAATGGAGCAGGTTTCTTTGCAAAATGCCCCGAAAACAGCCCCCAATGGTATCGAGTGCAGTATTCTTTACATAGACAGGTATGGCAATCTGGTAATTAATATAACGGAGCGACAGTTTAACGCAATGGTGGGTAACAGGCCATTTATGATAAAACTCCCGGGCAAAACTGAGGAGAAAACCAAGGTGAAGGATCGCTTGGTGGGTGAGCCGTATGTTACCTATGAGATCACCCGGCACTATAACGAAGTGGAAGAAGACAGGCTGCTGGCCAGGTTTAACAAACTAGGCTACCTGGAAATAGCGATCAGATACCGATCGGCAGCAGACAAGTTAGAGAAAAAGGAATCTTTTGACAAGAACGTACGTTACCGGTCTATTATCATCGAAGTTGGTCAGACACGACAATTATAATTGCTGCGCCGAACAAAGCCAAATGAAATAATCTCATAAGGGAAGTTGGAGAAAGCGCTTACCTGATCAGCACGACTGTCCCGGTAAAATTTTTCTTTTCCCCGTGAGGGCCGGAAATGATGATGCTGTAGTTATAGTACCCCATATCCTGAGGAATACCATTGAATGTTCCATCCCAACCGAACCTGATGTCATTGGTATTGTTATATACTACCTGACCCCAGCGGTTCTGAATAACAAAATCCACCAATGTATAATTACGCGGGTTTACTATCCGAAAAACATCATTCTTGCCATCATTGTCGGGCGTAAAGGCCGTAGGTATAAAGAAGGGCTCAGGGGAAGCTATTTCAATGTTTACCTGTGCACTATCGCGGCAGCCAAAGGCATTCAGTCCTACAACTTTGTAAATGGTATTGGTAAGTGGTGTTGCCAACGGGTTATTGATATTCGGGTTGCTGAGGGTACGCTCATCCGGCAACCAAACATAGTATTCGGCACCTGCGGCATTGAGCTGTATACTGCCACCAAATGGTATCACCTGCGAAGCAGTTACACCGGTAAGGGTAAGTGCCGGAAGCAAACGAACAGGTTGGGTATAAAACGTATCTACCCCATTTCTTACGACGCGGTAAACACCGGTATCAGCGTAAGTCATGCTTTGTCTAAAGGTGGTTTGCTGCGTGCTGGCAAAACCGTTAGGGCCTGTCCAGTAGTAGGTGTCTGTTGGTGTTCCGGGGAAGGATAACCGTAGTGCATCACCCAGGCATAATGGTGTACTTACAAAAGCAGTAAGCGATTGCCCGTGTGCAGCAACTGTAAGAAAAGCAGATAGGAATAAAAATATGGATCTCATAATGTAATTGTTTTATAAGGGCTGCTTCAACTAAGCCAACAACAGCGCAAATAATTTGCCCTTTATTTCTAAGACAGGAAAAAATGAAAAAAAGATGGGTAGTGCGCCAAAATATTCGCTATTCAGCGACTAAGGCGTCAAAAAGCGGATGAATCAGGCTGGTGTTCTCCGGTAAAAGTATTTTTCAAACACTATCTTTGAAGTACTATTATCATTGTATGCGGACCTGCTTAATCCTCTTTTTATTCATAATTGTGTCGCTGCAAACTGTGGCGCAACAGCAATATGAGCTAAACGGTGGCTGGGTTTGCACGAAGTCTTCATCAATTAAGAGCGGT
>CANCOG010000331.1 GCA_947379685.1 Flavipsychrobacter stenotrophus
AACAAGGGTCTGAATGTGACTATGGTTCCTAACCCTGCTACAGATGAAGTTAAGATCAGCTTCACTTCAGGCAGGAAGGATAACGTTAGCGTACGCGTTCTTGATCTTACAGGTGTAAGCGTTTACAATCAGGATCTTGGCGTGAAACAGAATGGCAGTGTAAATGTTGCACTGAGCAGTTTCGCATCAGGTATCTACATGGTAGAACTTACTTCTGGCGATCAGAAGGTTGTATCAAGGTTAGTAAAGGAATAATCAATTAACCGATTATACTTTAATGTTATACAGTGCCAACCGGTTTTCCGGTTGGCACTGTTTTTTTATAGGTATTTATACCCAATTATTTATAAGGTATTTTTACTCACAGTTGCAATTGCATCCATGCTTAACTTTACTGTCAGGCATTTGTATAGGTATCGGGCACATTAGCCATAATGATCTTTTAGGGTAAACGACGTCAAAAGTGTGTTAAAACCCCGGAAGTGAGTTCAAAAATGCGCATGGTTCTATTTTTGACCAAAGTTTTTTAACTAAAATGTAATTTTATAAAAGAAAAATAGTATTTAATGTATGTTTATTCAAACTGGTAGTAAGCCATTTACAATTGTCATAAAATAGTAATTCTTTTCCAATTGTTAAACACGTGAAGAAAAAGTTGTTTGTGATTGAATGTGCTTATATTTGTTTCCGGTCGAAAAATTAAGTAAACCGTAATCCTATCATCACTATTTATTAACAAGATCTTTGTGAGCAATCGTAAGCTGCGTGTCGTTAATAAGTGGAAACCTATCGAAAATGAGTTTTTATTGTGCTAATCGTTTGTTAACGAATTGTATGAATAAAGTATTATTGTAAAATATTTTTGTGGAAATCGCAATTTTTTGTGTTGTTTTTATTAATTATTCATTAAATTGCGAACATGTTTTTTGATAACGTAAAATTTTAACAACAAGCAATAACAGAAAAAGAGACTAAACAGCCTCCAAATTAAGAACAAAATAAGATTTTAAACATAAGCAAACAACCAAAATCACAGACATGAAAAAGGTCTATTCACTCATCATTATCCTATGCAGTTTCGGCATGATAGGCTTTGCCTCAACGGCATCGCAAGTCTCGTCCATGCTGCCGACGGACTCTTCTCCGGGCAATCCGGGTAACCGAACAGTCGTCAGATCCTCAACCATTTTGAACGGTGCAGCACGATCGGCTGTATCCTCTGGTCAGAGCAATTATGCCATCGGTACTGCCGGGGCTAATGTTGTTTTGTGTTCGAATGGTTGGCTATCATTATTAAACAGCCGGTCGACTACCGCCAATAACAAAACTGGCACTATGCCGGGGGCGGGTTTTTTAGTGCCAGCATGGAATGCTCCTGAGAGCAGGAACAGTTCGGCTTTTTTCCTTGGTTCCGATGGGTTTTCCCCACGGGTTTTTGCGTTTGATGCGAATCAATCGGCAAAGATTGCAGGAATTAGTATTGAAGGTTCTCCTGAGGCTATAACATACTTCACCAAACAGTTCTATATGTATAGCATCTACCATGAATTAACGTGCACAATTCCTTCACTATTATTAAACCAAATTTAGCCAGTATGAAAAAACTACTTCTATTTATTTTACTCTGTAGTTTAAGCTTTGCCGGGCGCTCACAGTGCACGCCATCGTTTTACTACGGGAGTTACGCCTGTTACTACTACGGAATGTGGTTTAACGGGTTCAGCCTGACTGGTGCGTCCAGTACATCCATAAGCGATGGTGCGAGCTGTAATGCCTCTGGGTATTACGACCGTACTTCCTTGTCATGTACGCTCTACCAGGGTTTTACTTACACGCCTACCATTACAACGGGTACTTCGTATAATGTACACATCCAGATGTGGATCGATTTTAACAATGATGGTACCTTTAGTAATGGTACGTCAGAAGTTATTTGCGGGACAGGTTCGGGTGGTGCAATGGGTGCCCACACTTATAGCATGGCAATCCCTGCGGGCGCCGCAACAGGCAGTCACCGTATGAGGATCATTTGTGCTTATGCTCCTTGTTGCCCGGGCACTCCATATCCTTCAATGGATCCATGTGCTTCAGGATACTATTATGGTGAAGTAAGGGATTACATGGTTACTATCGCAACTCCGCCTCCTATGGCAGTTGCAACTCCGGCGTCACTTGCTTTCGGTTCCGTTACTTCTGGTACTACCTCGTCTCCAATGTCCACTTCACTTGTGGCTTCTTATTTGTCCGGTTCTACTGGTACTTTGACTGTTATTGCACCAACAAACTTTGCTGTGAGTAACACATCAGGTAGTGGTTATGCAAGTTCTTATACTATATCTTATACGGGTGCAGCTTCTACTTCTACTATTTACTGTACAGGAACTCCTCCTTCTACTGGTTCTTACTCAGGAAACGTTACCGTTACAGGTGGCGGCCTTTCTTCTGCATTGAACATTCCTGTAACTATGACCGGTGCCGCTGTCTGCTCTGGCACACCTACTGCCGGTACTGCATCTTGTTCGCCAACATCTGGTCCTTCAACTACTACATTTACACTTAGTCTCTCAGGCACTACCGCTTCGGGTGGCCTCACGTTCCAGTGGCAGTCAGCATCATCATCAGGTGGTACTTATACCAATATCTCTGGTGCAACCAATGCGACTTATTCATTCTCTGGTTTATCAGCGACTACTTATTACAAGTGTGTGGTAACCTGTTCTGCGTCCGGTTCATCGGGCACATCGTCGGTTACATCAGCTACATGGGTATTACCTACTGCTTCTTGTACTCCTTCCACTTCAGGTGGTTGCTACGTGAGTGGTCTGGGTACTGTATCGCTTACAGGTGTTTTGTCAACTTCATTGAGTGATGGTTCAAGTTGTACTGGTTCTGGTTATTTAGACAAGACTTCATTGTCTGTAACCTTGTATAAGGGAGCCAGTTATACTATTACGACAACACCAAGTACTGCGGCTTATGGTCAGAACCAGCAAACCTGGGTCGACTTCAACAACGATGGTACTTTCCAGTCAACTGAATCAGTTGGTGGTGTTAACTCATCTGCGGCTTCAAGTTCTACTCCTTACACACTTACCATTCCAGGGTCAGTAGCTAACGGTACTTTCCGTATGCGTGTACTCAGTACTTACTATGGTTACGGTTATTCATATCCTTCAATTGACCCATGTATGTCAGGGTACTATTATGGTGACGTCCGTGATTATACTGTTGTTATTTCATCTCCTCCTGCTTGTAGCGGTACGCCTTCTGCGGGTACCTGCGTAACAACTTCCGGTGCGGTAACTTCAAGTACAAGCTTTACGCTGAGCCTGTCTGGTTCAACCATTGCTTCTGGCCTCACATACCAGTGGTATTCTGCTACATCTTCAGGTGGTACTTACTCTGCTATTTCCGGTGCAACAAATATTTCTTACACTGCAACTACTTCATCAAACAAGTGGTATTACTGTATTGTCAGCTGTCCTGCTGTTGGTACAAGTGTTACATCTAATACAGTTTCAGAAACTGTATTGTCTTGTATTCCTGCCTACTACTACGGCAATGCTGGTTCATATTATTTGAATCAGGTTAAACTGGTTGGTGCAACAGGTACTTTGAACGATGCGTTCACTGCCTCTTCAACAGGTTTCATTGATAGAACGTCCGTTTCTCCAATCACCGTTAGCCTGGGTGGTACTTATGCTGGTACTGTTTATTATAACACTTCATACTACTATTCTGAAAATCAGGTTTGGATCGATTTCAGTGGAGATAACGTGTTCCAGACTTCTGAAGCAGTTTCCACCGTGTTTGGTGCTGCCGGTTGTTCTACACCGGTTGGTTCTGATGCCTATTCAATTACTATTCCTTCAAGTGTAACACCTGGTACTTACCGTATGCGTGTTCGTCAAGCTATGACTTATAGCTGCGGTCACTCTACAGCAATGGATCCATGTGCTTACTATGATGGTGGTGGTTCATACTACTATTATGCTGGTCAGGCTGCTGATTACATGATAACGGTTGCACCTCCTCCGCCAGCAGCAAGTTGGTCTCCAACATCTATAACTTTTGGTGGTGTTATCGTAGGTTCAACGTCTTCTCCTCAGAGTGCTAACGTTTCTGGTACCTATCTTACCGCTTCTACTGGCACACTTACTATAACTGCACCTACTAACTTCCTGGTGAGTAATACTTCGGGTAGTGGTTTTACTTCCAGTTATACGATATCATATACCGGTGGTACTGTGACTTCTATACCAGTTTATGTAAACTTCACACCCCCATCTACCGGTTCATTCTCTGGTAACGTAACAATTACTGGTGGTGGTTTGTCATCAGCCGTAAACCTTGCTGTTTCTGGTACGGGCGCTGCAATGTGCTCTGGTACACCAACTGCCGGTACAGCTGCTTGTTCACCAACTTCTGGTACTTCTGCTGTAACCTTCAACTTAAGTTTGTCGGGAACATCAGCGGTTGCAGGTCTTACCTACCAATGGCAGTCTTCGTCATCGTCGGGTGGTACTTACTCCAGCATTTCTGGAGCAACCAATCCTACGTATGCGTTTTCAGGGTTGTCTTCTACCACTTATTACAGGTGTGTGGTAACTTGTTCTGCTTCTGGCAGCTCAAGTAACTCAAGCGTTACTTCGGCTACATGGGTACTGCCTTCTTCAAGCTGTACACCTACGTTCGGCTATGCGTCGAATTCATGTTACTCTTACGGCATGGTAGTTGCTACCTCTGGTAATCACTTCAAGGTGAATGGAGCTGCCAGTACGTCTATCGACGATGGTAACACTTGTTCTGGTAGCGGTTATTCCGATTACAGTGCTTCTTTGTCTTGTACACTGTACATTGCAAACAGCTATACATTCACAGGTGGTAATAGTGGAAGCTATCCGTTGAGTTACCAGGCGTGGATCGATTTCAACGGCAATGGTACTTTCGAAACAACTGAAAGCGTTGGTGGGGTTGCAAACAGCAGCTCAAACGCTACGCCGTCGTTTACTGCTGCTATTCCTTCAACAGTATCTCCGGGTACCTACCGTATGAGGATCGAATCGGCTTATTACTACAATACGCTGGTTTACCCTAATCTGGCTCCGTGCCCTACGTCAAGTTCTAACTACGGTGAGGTGCGTGACTACAAAGTTAGCATTCAAACGCCTCCGCCTTCAGGTTCTGTGTCTCCAACTTCAATTTCTTTTGGCACAATATCAGGGGGCACAACTTCTTCGGCTAGTTCATCTAACCTTGTGGCCACCTTCCTGGTGCCAACTTCAGGTTCTCTGACTGTTACTGCGCCTACTAACTATGTTGTTTGCAGCACTGTCGGCGGTACATATGTTAGCTCTTATACTATTTCGTATTCAAGTGCTACTGTATCTACAACTGCTATTTATGTTAAGTTCATTGCACCTTCTACATCTGGATCTTATTGCGGAAACGTTACTATCACAGGTGGCGGTCTTTCTTCTGCAATCAACCTTGCGGTTTGTGGTAACAGTGCTACTCCGTGTACCGGTACTCCTGCTGCAGGTACTGCATCATGCTCTCCTGCATCTGGTGTTTCTACTACTTCTTATACGTTGTCGCTTACCGGTACAAGTATCGGTCTGGGCCTCAGCTATCAGTGGCAGTCTTCAACTACCGGAACTTCAGGTACATTCAGTAACGTTACAGGTGCAACAAATGCTACCTATAGCCCAACACTTACAACAACTACTTACTTCCAGTGCATGGTTACGTGCGGATACTCTGGTATCACTGCAACATCAAATGCTGTAGGTGTTCAGGTATATTGTACACCAGCATACTACTATGCAAGCAATGCATGTTCTTATGGTATGGTTGTTGGTACCTCTTCTTATCCATTTAAGATAAATGGTGCTTCAAGTACTTCTATTAATGATAATA
>CANCOG010000332.1 GCA_947379685.1 Flavipsychrobacter stenotrophus
CTCGGCACACCAGCGTCCGGGGTTGTCTTTGGAATAAGAAAGGTAGCGATTCCAAATACACCATTTTACAATTGGCCCTATCAATTCAGAGTCATATCGAACCAATTTGTTACATTCATAAGTGTAATTTTTTATTTTATCTTCCAGATGATTGGCAGTTTCATCTCTGATGAAAAATCTGTTTGTGTAAATATTATAAGGTTGGTTTTTCCCAAAGTTAGGCTGGATGGAATCGGTCAGGGAAATAAATTGCTTTTTTGTTTTGTTGATGTAGTTGTACAGATCATCTGTAATTGAATCCAGATGGTTTGCTAAATCAATGCATTGCATCCTGACGGAAACGCGAATTTGCTTTCGAAAAATATAAGCACGGCTCGTCTCTATATCTGCAATTAAGCTATTTTTTGATTTACTAAAGGTTTCACTATACACCTCATAATCCAGCCTCGCCGGCCGTGATATTTTATAACACAAGCAGGCCATGATTGTCAGGAATAGGCAAGTGGTGAAAAGTTCGAATTTTTTCAAGGCAAAGAAACCCAAAAGGTGTTACTAAAGATACGAATTTGTTGTTATGATGTAAATAAAATACCTGATAGGGAGATGCACAGTTATTGGTCTTTGAGACACTACCAGAGAACGTACCACATTTATTTCTTCGCTCACCAACCAGGGTATTGGCGAACTCAAGGATAAGCTTTGGGATGCACTGACTTTCAAATATATTTTATATTACTTTAACAATACAGCTAACGGAGCGGGTGAAACAACTTCACCCGCTTTTGTTGTAGCACGGACGTTGGATATGTACACTTTGTCCCCTGAGGAGAGTTTACCAATGGCATCAGCGGCAGCTTCATTATTTGCAAAATCCGGGCCATGGATATCATAGGTCTCCAGATGCTGCGAGCTCTGTTTTATTATATCCATTTCGAAGCTGGTCACAGTATAGTTCATGGCGAAATCAGGGTCGAACGGAATTATAGTAATCCCTTTCTGCGATTTAAACCACCCAACATCCATTGCTTCAATATGACTGTTGCTAATTCCGGTGTAAGGGCTTGGTACATCCTTCACTTTGATTCTAGTGATGGACATAGTGTTTATTATACCCTCACTACCCTTTGCATCAACATATGCAACTATCTCGTTGGTGGAGTTCTTGGCGGGTATAATTTGGTAATGTCCATCACTCACCTTAACCACTTTTGCACCTGATACCCTCAATGACAATTCAGCAGAGGAGTAACCCGGAACGATTATTGTGACTGGGTTTTCCATATCTCTGTAGCACGTATTCGTTTTGTCAAGCAACAGGCAAGCTCCCTTTGCAAGAACAAAGTACTGGAACGACCAGGGAACCGAGATAGGGCCGTCATGTAAATGTTGAATTAACTGACCCATCGCAGTGTGTGTGCCAACAGAATTTGCAATATCTGACCAATTACCTTCGCAATAATTTTCAGTTGTTATCTTGCCTGTTTTGGCCGAGTAAGAGTTGTGGTTTTGAGACTCATCGGTGGCAAAATAAATATTCGCACTTATTTTTTCGCCTGAGAAAAATGGCTTACTTGGAAATGACACTATTGAGTATAATGGCCCTCCAAAATAACAACCGCCGTGATAAGTTCTCCATGCTCGTTCTGATATCCTTTGCATGTAAAACAATTCAGTTCGTAGCAGATTATTTTTTATCAACGTTCTTATAAAGTCTGGTTCTCCTTGTGTTATTTGCAAAAAATGGGCTTTGTTTTGCCTGGTGTTGTTGTCATCATTGAAAAACCCTTCCCACAAAAAGTTCCTTACATATGAGCTAAAACATTCGGAATCATTTCTATCGAAGATAATCCCTGCGATTTGTTCAATTTTACCGGAAATATCCCTCTCCAGTTCTGCCTTTTTCGAACGCCTCGGGTCATTAAAATAAAAGTCGAAATGAGCGGTGAATGCGCTGGATTTATCTACAGATTTAATCATTGACTGAATTTCGGAATCAACAATTCTTGCTTTGCGTTCATATTTATCCCGATACTCTGTTCTGCCAGTCAATACAGTAGAGTCGAAAATTACGGAACGGTATCTCAGTAGTTCTTTTGTTAAGTCATTTTGTTTTTTTTGAAGAAAGTCCTCATACAATTCATAATCCACCCTCACCGGTCGCTTCATTTTATAACACAATAAAGCCAATATGGCCAGAAAAATAAAATGAATGAAGAGTTCCGTTTTTCTCAAGGCTATGGTTGCAAATAGACGTAACTAAAGATACGAAGTTTATATTATAAAGAACAAAAGCTGCGGGGGATGAACATTTACATGTTAGGTGGGAGTAGGGTTACTAACCAAAGATTAATATTCCTCTATTCACCCATCCCTTTTGTAATTTTTTCCTGACTAATCGGGTGTGTTTAACATGATTTTCATGTTAAAAGGCTTAGTGTTAAAAAAAGTATTATTATTTTTGCACCAACAATCCTATGTTATGAGATTATTTTACATACTATCAATTTTCCTGTTATTTCCTATCAGTGCTTTTAGTCAGGCGGGCTGGACACCAACTTCGGTAGCGTTCAGTAACGCTCCATGTATTGGAGACACACTTACATTATCCGATACCGGTGGTACCACATTAGGCGGAACAGATACATATTATTGGGTTGGTCCTTCTGGCTTTGTTAGTACGTTGCAATTTGTGAAAATACCCAATGCCAGCTATGCTGATACTGGCCTGTATTATTGTGTTTTTGACGGATACGATACAGCCTGGACGCATGTCATGGTTTACCCACACCCGCCTGTTCCCGATATTGCAGTAACACCACCCATTTGTTCCGGTCAAACCCTTCATCTTAATGCTACAGACACCGTCGGGGCCTCATATAGCTGGGTTGGGCCCAATGGATTTACCTCCACATCTCAAAACCCAAATATTACCGGAATTATAACCGGTGCCACGGGATTGTATACACTTACCTGCTCCCTGGGCGGTTGTATTTCGGGGCCCGCCCTTGTTTATGTGTTGGTAGACTCTACGCCCGTTGCCCCTACGGTTACCGGTTCTATTACATTATGTTCAGGCGATTCACTGGTGCTTACTTCTGCTTGTACTACTCCAGGGGTAATCTATAACTGGAATGGCCCGGCACTTTATACCTCTACTGCTCAAAACAATGTGATACACAGTGTCATACCATCTCAGAGTGGCAATTATACCGTTACAGTTACAAAAGGTATTTGCAGCAATGCATCCAGCGTTGCTGTTATTATTAACCAAATACCAACTTTGCCAATTGTAGGCAGTACTTCCCCCATGTGTTCGGGCGGTTTACTGACATTATCGGCATACTCAACGCCGAGCACCGGAACCTATTATTGGACTGGTCCAAATTCATTTACCGCAGTTGTTCAGAATCCTTCAATTGGTTCGGTAACAATTGCTGCATCGGGTATCTACACCGTTTACGAGGTCGTGAATGGTTGTACTTCTGATACTGCATTCGATACCGTCGTTATTAATCCAACGCCTCCTAATCCGGTGGTATGGAGTAATTCTCCCGTTTGTGAAGGCGACACGCTTAAGTTGCATGCTATGGACGATAGCACTGCTTCGTTTTTTAGTTGGGCTGGGCCTTCATCTTTTTCTGCTACCGGCGCCAACCCCATTGTCACTAATTCAACTCCGGCTGCCGATGGTGTTTACACTGTTACCGCCTCGCTCGGGCCATGTTCATCTTCAAGTTCTACAGGTGTTACTATTAATCCCGCTCCGCCGCTCATTGCGACATACAATGGCCCTGTTTGTAGTGGAGATACCCTGAAACTTATGGGATCCAGCAACCCCGGCAATACTTTTAGCTGGGTAGGTCCATATTCCTATGTCGGTGCTGGCTCTATTGCCACCCGTTATCCGGCTATCCTGGAATATGCAGGAGTGTACACAGTAACAGTTACCGATGCCATTGGGTGTCACACTTCAGGAACAGATTCCGTTGTTATTCATACCACTCCGTCTCCACCATGGGTGCCCTGGTCTACTTTTTGCCAGTATGCATATGCGCCACCACTAATGGCAGTTGAAGCTACAAATGTGCTTTGGTTCCCTACCCGGGTAGCTACCGCGGGAACTGGGATTACAGTTGCGCCAATTCCTTCAACAAACACACCGGGAATATATTTCTTTTATCTTAACCAGACAATTGACGGGTGTGTGAGTGAGGTAGATTCTGTTGTAGTTGTGGTAAATCCAAAACCAGTCACTACGCTTAACAATCGATTGGTGTCAATCTGCCCACACGACAGTATCAGGTATACAGCAACAAATGCTGACCCTTTTGTAACTTTCCATTGGACCCCTACTTTGTATCTGAGTGATTCGGTTTCATCATCTGTTTTGGCTAACCCCATTACTGATATTGATTACATGGTGGTTGCCACAAACCAGTTTAATTGTTCCGATACGCAATCTGCTGCAGTAACGGTTTATCCGGCAAGTATTGTACTTATGGATGTGCGCGATACGGTTAACCTTTTTCCCGGCGAAAGTTTTCACGTACAGCCTAAGACTAATTGTACTGCATTTACCTGGTTCCCTTCAGAAGGTTTAAATGAAGCACATCAGTCGGATCCGGTTGTGACACCTGAGGTAAGCACCAAGTACTTTGTTACGGCCATAACCGAGAAGGGCTGTATTGTTACTGATTCAGTTTATTTCCATCTTAACCAGGAAACGCTATACGGCATACCTAATGCGTTTACACCCGGTACAGGCGTAAATAACACGTTCAAACTAATAAGGAATGGCTTGGCCAATTTGAATTATTTCAGGGTATTCAATCGTTGGGGTGTAATGATATTCGAAACAACAAATATCGAGGAAGGTTGGGATGGCACGTTCAAAGCAGCCCCTCAACCGGTAGGTGTTTATGTTTATGAAGTCCAGGCAGTTTCTGCTACTACAAATAAGATATTTAATATGAAGGGCAATGTTACATTGCTGAGGTAATATTTAAAGGAATTCCAAATGTACAAAGCCCCTTTTCAGGGGCTTTGTACATTTAAGGGTAATCCAGGATTGAAATTGTGCGAATTTTCATTCAATATAGCTTTATTAAAAATTGTTCAGGTTACCAACCATTTGCCTACTTTTAATTGTCTGTAATAGTTCAATATAGTTTTATATTTTTACATCGTTGAGTATACCCGTAGTTAAACCGATAAAATGAAAAGGATATTTTTATTCATAGCGTTGTTAATCATGGCTTTGCCCGGTTTTGCACAGATTAGTGCGACCATGGCAGGTACAACGATTAATACAACAGGCTGGAGCTATGCTTCAGTAGCAGGGACCCATGATAGCGTAATGAAGCTGACTTCACCATCCGGCTCACAGACGTCTTACGCCAAGTACAACACCGCTGTGAATATGGCGGCCTATTGTCAGTTTACTGCCGATTTTGATTTTCAGATCATTCGAAGTGGTTCGTCAACTGTTGCCGACGGAATTACCTTCTTCTTTCTCAGTAACCCACCTCCAACTGGTCTGGCTGGAGGCTATCTTGGGCTTGTTCCCAATTCCAATGGCTTCATTCTTGTTTTGGATACCTATGACAATAATGGCGACGGCAATAATCCTCTGGCAACTATTCTCGGTTATAACGGGTCCATTTATCAATATAACGAGGGTACAACACCAGGAGTTCTGGGATCAGTATTGCCTTCGCAGTCTTTTATCGATGATGGTAACTGGCACCATGTAACAGTTACTTACTACATGGGCAACATTAATGTCTATTTCAATTATAGTACAACTCCCGGCCTGAGTGGTTATTACCAACTCGCAT
>CANCOG010000333.1 GCA_947379685.1 Flavipsychrobacter stenotrophus
GGGCAACATGAACCCATTAGGCCGGTTTCAAAACATTTCATGGTGGTATACTTACCGAACTTTTTATGTTCCGCAGCCGTTAGATAGTTTTTGTCCACAATTGTGACAGTTTTTTCGCCCTCGAGTGTTTGTTTTGGTACATTAAGGAAATGGAATGTGTTTCCGCCAATAGTTATATGCGCATCATTAGCTACTTCGACATGATCAAAAACTGCAGTTACCTGCAACGATGCAACAGAAAAACCAGCGCCAACAACTGCCTTTTTTACATCGTCAACTTCCACTTTTGCACCTGGTTTAAACACGATCGCATAACTTGATTTCTCTATATTGGCGTCGACTGTTTGAATAGAAGGAACCTTGAGCAGCGCTTTGTAGATTGCCTTGCTGCACATACTGCATGTAAGTCCACTGGCAGTTAGATTTGCCGACTTAATTTGTGCGAATGCTGGGATTGTAGCCAGCATAACAATTAGAAGAATTAGCTTTTTCATTGTTTGATATTTTTTGTGGGTATAAATTGGTCTGCAATCTGCCACACCTCAACAGTGTGGCAGAAATACTTAAGCAGATCCAAGTTACACAACTTGTGATATAATTTGATGTTTTAAAAACAAGTATTATTTACCTGTTCGTTTATTGTCATACTGACAGCATTCGGCCAATTTTTTATAGGCCTTTTCGTCACCCACATATTTTTCGGTGTCATACCCAACTGAAGCGACTTTTTTCTGAATCTCATCGTTAGTTGTTTTTGACGCATCGTAAGTAACCGTTAATATTTTGGTTTCTTTATCCCATTCTGCTTTTTCAGCACCGGCCTTTTTAGCTGCACCGTCAATGTGCTTCTCGCAGGAGCCGCAATTGCCTGATACTTTTATGGTTTCTGTTTTTGCCTGTGCAAAAGAAGTTGCTATTCCAGCAAACAGACATATAGCTGTTGCTATTGATTTTATTGTGTTCATTTTTAATATTTTGATTTGATTTTGAAAATTGTTTGTGCGCCATGGCCTTGCTCGAATCAATTTAGCATTGAATTTCGATGATGATGCAAAGCCGCAAATTGATTGAGGACAATCAGCGAGAGGGGAAACAACTACTAATGCCCGAAACCGGTCATGGGTAGCCGTTTACTATTCGCAGGAGCTAATCATTTAAACAAAATCAAATCCTGATATTCCGAAAACGGATGTATGTCGGGCAACTTTGCCGGACGGGTGGGGGCTTATTATACCAGTTGGTATTAACCGGAGGTTGGGAGACGAAGTAGTACCGTGTATAGCTTACCGGAACAACTGGTAACGCAATAACCTGGGGCTGGGGTAGTGAAATGTCAGTCTTAGCCAATTGGTGATCGCTGGTCTTGAACGTAATATGTTCATCCTTGCAACAACCTTTTGTAAGATCTGCTTTCATGCCGCATTTACGGCAATTTCCGTCACTCTTATGTACGAAGTTGGCACCAATGCTTTTACCCATGCAGTAATGTATCTCCACCGTTGCGCCCATTGCGCTGGCTAAGTAAAGAATAGATAATATTGTGACAAAAATCCGTTTCATCGATAATGTAAAGTTACGTGAAGGGAGTTTAATGTAAGGTTAAAATGGATTTATCGAGAAGGTGATTTTGATCAGGAGGTGAATTGCACTTATTTTAGAATCTTATTGGTCATACTAAGGAATTCATTGGCGCAAGGATGAGAAAAAATAAGAGAAGTATGAAAACCAGGAATAATGCAAAGTTGATCAAATACACAATTGAAATGGGTAGTTTTAACTTGCTTTGCGAATAAAGGGTTTCCAGACGTTCTTCCGGCAGGAACTTTATTACCAGAAGGATACTGCAAACCATTACAGCAAAGGGTGGAGCGATGAACAAAAGGAAAAACAAAAACTGATTTTGGATATTGTTTGAAAGGAGGTCGTAATATGCTAATTTCCAGTTTAATACGCAAAAGGTTAGGGCAAATGCCAGAAAGCCCGCATAAATGAAAATTTGTTTTTTGGTGTAATAAGCAATTTCATTGATGCTTTTTTTGCCATTACCACCTGCGCTCATTAACAGCCAAATAATTATTTTCATCTCGTTTCGTCTAAAATGTATTTTTCAAAAAACGAAATAAATTTCTTATATGCTATGTTGTACTGATGCATCGTTAGTATACACAAAACGCCGATAGCCAATAATGATAAAATTAGATTTCGTGTATTCTTGCTAATTGCGGCTGCGCTAAAAAAAACTAATATAAAGAACGCCACACGATTATATGAATGCACGCTTAGCTTAATTGAAACGATCACATTTACTTCATTTGTGGAAGTATTTAATATCCGGCATTCCATAACGTGGGGTGGCTTGAGCCAAGGGCTTAAATTTCCATCGACGATTACGAACGATGACTTTGAAATTCTTGCCTTATAAAAGGCAAACAATTTGGTTGTGTTATGAGGTGATTTCCAATCAGAGGTGTTTTTCAATATATTTGATTGCAACGATTCCCAACTTAAATCGGTAGTATATGTTACTCTGTGAATAGGGAGAAATTTCATCGTTGAACAATTAATGATTGCCTAAATATACAGCATTGTAATTCGTCTTATCGTGTCATGGTGCTCATTCCAGCTATTCCAAACGGATTTTGCCCATTTTTTAATTGCCGTCTCCCTTGCGGCATCTGAATCGGCTTTCAATATTGACGCTACAGTTATGGTTTTCAATCTTACTTTTTCGGGCGGATCGATTTTGTCCCAGTTTTGTTTTGGGATAAGCATGTGCACTTTTTGTATCTGCCTTCCGGTATAATTATGTTCAACGAACAAGCAAAGTCCAATAAGCGCAAAGGCAGAGGTAATGTTTTTGGTTACTCCACCCGAATGCTGCGCCCCAAAAGTATCTACAGCTAATTGATGTATAAAATAAACATCATTGGCAGAAAGCGTATAATACGACACTTCAGCATAAAGTTCAAGACACTCTCCTGATGCATTATACCTGTCGCCGGGTGCCAGGTATTTACTGACAAGTTTCAGACCGCAGCCCGGACAGGTGATAAAATTCATGCTGTTTATATCTTTGTCGCGGTGACCCATTGACTGTCGCATAACTTCGTTAATTCAAGGGTTAATGGTAAACTTAGACTTTCGCAAGTAAAAAAGAAATGGGCCGGCGACAGTGGCCGGAGCCATCAATGTCTTTTATTACCATTAAAACTAAGCATAAACTGAAAGCCGCGAAAGTCTTCTATGTGTCCGAAAGTTGGCTTTCCAAGCAGGTAGTTGTAGGCCACTTTTGCAGATAGTCGTCTTGAAACATCAACACCGATAGCAGGACGGATATCGAAGAGATTGTTAAGTGCCAACGGTTTTTGAAGATTTTCATCATCTTCATCGTGGTCGTCAAAAACCTGATTATAGAGGGAAGATAGATTACCGAGCGCCAGGCACTCATAATCTCCCATAAGGTTAAACATTACAGCGACCTTTTTGGTTTGATAAAACATTAAAGTCAGGTTGACGCCAACATTACTTGAGGATATTTGGTAGGTAGTCAGGTTAGGTGGCACAAGCCCGAAATGGTCCTTGGTTAACCCGCCATCAGTACCGGCCTGAACGCCGCCGTACAGTTGCCGAAAGAAATGGGTTGAATAAATTCCCTCGCCACCTATGAGTCCACCATCCTTCATCAAAGCAGCGCGTGGACCGACATAAACGCTGGCTTTTCGATAACCGGACTCTGAGGTGGAAATTGGCCTAAGGGGTTTGTATTTATATTTATGGCTATGCCTGTACCCGGCACTTACATTGGTCTGCACAAGAATGCAACAACAAATCAATAGGAGCAATTGTCTTTTCATTTTGGCTAAATTGGAGTTAAAAAATTATTCTATCCAATTACCGTGCCAAAAATCTTGTTTTGTTGGTCCTTTTTTCTAGAAAAACACCGCCATTTCCTTTTGGTATTTCACTGTTTCTTCATGTGCTCGTTCTGCGAATGATTGGTCGTTTCCCGCGAAAATTATGCCCCTGGAAACGTTGATGAGAATGCCACCATCTTTATTCATGGTATTGCGGCAAACAGTATCCACGTCGCCACCCTGAGCGCCAACACCAGGCACCAGGAAGAAGTGTTCAGGCAACATGGCCCTTACTTCCTGTAGCTGCTCCTTGCGGGTTGCACCAATAACAAACATGATATTGCCCGGCGTTCCCCATGATGCAACAGTCTTTAATACCTTTTGGTACATTAATTCGTTGCCGCTGGGTTGCAACTGGAAATCAGCACTGCCGGCATTTGAAGTAAGACCAAGTACAATTGCCCATTTGTCTTCAAATTTCAGAAAAGGCTGCACGCTGTCGCTGCCCATGTAGGGGGCCACGGTAACACTATCAAATGGGTACGTATGAAAAAATGTCCTGGCGTATTGCTCTGATGTATTACCAATGTCTCCCCGCTTGGCATCTGCAATGGTGAAGATATCTTTAGGGATATAGTTCAAGGTTTTTTCCAGGCTTATCCAGCCCTTGATGCCCTGTGCCTCGTAAAATGCTGTGTTTAACTTATATGCGACGGTGTGCTCTTTTGAAGCATCTATTATAGCCTTATTGAATTCAAAAACGGGGTCCTCTTCCTGCAACAGGTGCTTGGGCAGCTTGGTAATATCCGTATCCAGACCAACACATAATACTGATTTCTTTTTGAATATGATTTCTGTTAACTGGGAACGGTTCATTGAACGTATTGTTTGTTTATAATAATTTAATTCGAATGCATCAAATTGTGGCCGTTATCTTACCGCAAAGGTCACAAAAGTATTCACTATGGGCACAATTAAAAAGTCCTGAAAGTCATTTAAAAGGGCACAAAGTACAGTTGGAGTAAAATTTGATATTTATCGCTGTTCGACTTAGTTTTCTTCTGTTTCGTCTTCTTCATCATCGCTTTCATAACCGGGGTTCATTACTTCCGTAACTCTTGGCTTTGCTTTTGCCGGAATACTAATACCTGAAATATCAAAATGATGACGCTGGGCAATAGCTTCTATGGCAGCCTGTCGCTCGAGATGTTGACCCAAAATTATTTTAATGTCTTTACCTGCTACGTGTAATATCTCATTTTTCCTGCGGATAACTCCTGCCATCCGGCCAATGATCAATATAAATACGGTGCCCAGTGCAATAATACCGTAACCTGCCAGAATGAAATTGTTGATGTTTGGGCCGCCGATCTTTGTTGTGATCTCCGGGGAATGGTAGATAGTATTCATCACCGAAAATGGGTAGAGACCATTAGCCATTATCAGGAACGCAATGCCTGCAATAAAGAGGCCATAACAGCCGAATTCAGTAAGAATAAGGGTGGTGTTACTGAGTAAGCGCTGTGCGGCAGGTCTGCGAAGTGAAGTGCCGAGCGGGTCAAGCATCTCCATTTGCTCATTAACCATGTCGCGTTCAGCTCTGAATTCCTGCATCAGGTCTTCCTTCAAAGTGGTTAAAGCCATTTCGGTTCTATTGTTTGCAGCAAATTTAGGGATGTGTGGGTTTGTGCAGCGTTTTATATTTCCACAGTGTGTGGGAAAGGGAGACAAATAGGGTAGCTCGTCGTACAGCAAATTCTAATTTGAACATCCCGCATTAGTTTTGCAAATACAATCAAAAATCATGTTTGGCAATGATGACGCAGCAATAGAAAGGATATTCGTTTGTAGAGTCACCTTTTACAAAGCCAATTCCGATTTCGGTGCAGTTACTCCAGAAATCGTCCATACCTAAAAGGTGAATTCTGTGGCCTGGAGGGTCGGTTTCGATGTCAACGATGAGC
>CANCOG010000334.1 GCA_947379685.1 Flavipsychrobacter stenotrophus
GACACGGGGTAAATAACCGGCGTCGCATACATGAACAATTGCACCCCAAAGGAAATTAAGAATGTCAGATCTCTGTACTTGGTAGTCATGGAAGTGATCAGGATACCGAAGCCGAGACTCATAGTTGCCATTGTTACCAGCAAAAAGGGCACCAGTAACATTGTCAGGTTTGGTTCAATCGATTTTTTAATAAATAGGTAGTACAGCCAGAATACAATAAACAGCGAAAACTGAATAAGGAATTTTACGAAACCCGAAATGATCTTTGACAACGGTATGATTAGCCTCGGGAAGTAAACTTTACCAAAAATGTTTGCATTTTCAGTAAAGGTTTTCGAAGTAATGTTCAATGTGTCTGCGAAGTAGTTCCATAAGGTCACACTGCACATATAAAACAATACCTGCGGCACCCCATCGGTACCGATCTTAGCCATGTTGCCAAAAATGACAACAAAGGTCAGTGTAGTTAGAATAGGCTGAACGATAAACCATATCGGTCCCAGAATGGTTTGTTTATAGACTGTAATGATGTCTTTTTTAACAAACATCATCAGCAAATCCCTATACCTCCAAAATTCAGAAAGATTAAAATTAATATATTTTTTATGACTGCCAATTACGAGATCCCAATCCTGCAAATCATCTTTTATATCACTATGCTCCATAAATTAGTCCTGATTATCGGTAGGTTTCTTTTTCTTTCTATTAAACAAACCAGTGACACCGCCTTTCTTTTTGTCATCAATATAATAGCCGCTGCCATAAGAACCGTAGCCGTAGCCATATCCATATCCGTAGCCATATCCGTAACCGTAGCCACTTCCGTAACCGTAGTTTTCTTCATAGCCATAGCCATATGCAAAGCCTCGGTTAGCCAATACGTCATTCACAATAAAGCCAATCTTCGGCATTCTGCCCGATTCGTATAGTTCGTTGGCAATATTCAATTGCTGCTTCGCTGTATAGCCCTGACGTACAATATAGAGTGTATGGTCGGCATACTTGTGTATTAACTGAGCATCGGTCACCAAACCAATTGGTGAAGTATCGATCACAACATAGTCGAAATCCTGACGGAGACGGTCGAACATTTCGCCCGTTTGTGGCAATAACAGCAATTCGGCCGGATTTGGTGGAATTGGACCTGAAGGTAATATGTATAAGTTATCTTCAAAACCTGAAGGCACGATAATGTCGTGATAAGAGCTTTTTCCAATGATGTAGTTAGAGAAACCATTTGTGTTATCTAGTCCCAACATCCTGGAAACCCTTGGTTTACGAAGGTCAAACTCTATAAGTATCACCTTCTTGCCTGACATTGCCAGCGTAATGGCAAGGTTAACGGCAATGAACGACTTACCCTCATTACTCATACTTGACGTTACCATTAATATTTTCTGGTCTTTATTGGTAAGTAAGTATTGGAGGTTGGTACGGAGCGCCCTGAATTGTTCAGAGATGAGTGTACGGCTGTTCTTTTCAACTGCAATGGCCTCTCCAGATACGTTGTTACCTATTTCGCCAATGATCGGCACATTAGAAACCTTAACGATATCGCTCTTGCTGATGATCTTGATATTCAGTCCGCGCCTCAATAAAATGACGCTGAAAGGAATAAGAATACCAATCATCAATGACATAGTAAGGATACGAGAGTGGTTTGGTTTTACCGGGTACGCATCAGAAATGGCAGGGTCAATGATCACCGCATCAGCCACAGTGGAGGATTTTTCAATAGCTGTTTCTTCTCTTTTCTTCAAAAGGAATACATACAGATCTTGTTTTGTAGCCTGCATCCTCGAGAAATCAAGGTACAAGCGTTCAACTGATGGCACGTCTTTGACTTTTTTGTCAATAATGCCCAACTCCCTTTTAATATTATTAACCTTTAACTGTATTTCCCTTTTCGTAGACGACAAGGCATCTATGATATTCTGCTTCATGGCATTTTTCTGCCTTATAAGCGTTTTTGTTATTGGGTTGTTCTTGGTATTTACAATAAGGTTATTTTCAATAGTTACCTGGATCTGGTTGAAATTCCCCATCAATTCGGCCAAACCCTGATTTTCCAACAACGAGGCAGGAAGTATGATCGCCCTGTCATCTTGTGCATTTTTCAGGTAGTCATTTACACCGGTAATCATTTGAAGCTGAACTTCGGCATCTGCTAGTTTCTCAAGAGTTGCAGAGCTGGCGGAAACAAGCGCCGTAGATTGGGCATTCATGTCAGCAATAGCATATTCCTGCTTAAAGTTCTCGATGTTCTTTTCTACACCTGACAGTTCGCGCCCAACAATTTCAAGACGGCGGTCTATGAAATCCATTGTTCGTTCTGCAATAGTCGTTCTGGAGTTGATATTGCCAAGTTTGTACAGCTTCATTAATGTATTTAGAACATCTACAGAACGTTCAGGAATTTCATCAAGCATGGAAAGGATCAGACAGCTTGCTCCCTTGCTCGGGGCAGAGATGTCGACCAATTGCATGAATTTTTTTGCCGTATTCAACAACGGAGCCACCCTTACGCTCACTTGGGCTTTTGAGGCACCAAAGTATTGAGTTTTGTATAAAACAACGTTTCCGTGAGTGGTTAGAACGGTGTCCCCCCATTTTCCGCGTACAACTTTTTTCCCGGCTTCTATGATCGCATACTCGTTGTCATTGATAATATTTATTGCGCATCCGTAAGTAGATTCTGTAGTATCGGACAGTACAAATTCAAAAGGCTTTTGAGCATAAAGGTTTGCTCTTTTGAACCTGCCGACTATTTGGTAGGATACCTGTAAGTTCAATTCACGCACAACTGAGGCCATAAGTGTACGGCTCTTCAATATCTCTATTTCATTTTCAACATTAATCCTGTTATTGTTGATCTTCAACGCCTGTAAGATGTCGTCCTGGTTTGAAGATCCCCCTTTCTTAGAGTCATTGATCAACAATTCGGAATATGATCTATAAATAGGAGTGGAGTACCTTAGATAGATATTACCAATAACCAACACTATGATGATGCTTGCCAACAACCATGGCCAAATAGCCAAAACGGTTGTCAAAAACCACTTTAGATTTATGACACTTTCTTCAGGCTTCTTTTTCTCTATTACTAAATCAGGTTTATTTTCTTCCATCTATTGATATTGAATTCGTTTATTATTTGGATCTGAATGCGAGTGCCAATGACAAAACTGCCAGCACGCTTGAAAATAGCCCTACATTTCTAAGAAAGGTCTGGTCACTGCTTTGGATCTTGTACTTGTTGGGCTCAACATAAACAATGTCTCTTTGGCGTAAATAAAAGTACGGTGACGAAAATATTTCTGTAGATCCCAGGTCAAATCTCACGAATTTTTTTTGTTCCCCTTCTGTTCTTATCAACAATACATTTTTTCTCTTACCGGTAAGCTGCAGGTCCCTTCCCGATACAATTGCATCTAGGATACTTACCTTTTCAGCCGGATAGCTATAGGTACCCGGTGCATTTACGTCTCCAATCAGGCTAACATCAAAGTTTGCGATACGGCAGTTAACTACAGGTTCTTTATAATATTCGCGGGCCTTCTGTTTTATAAGTTCCCTTGCTTCAGTGGTAGTTAATCCACCAAGTTTCACGAATCCGATGAGCGATAGTTCAACGAATCCGTTTTTGTCAACCAGGAATCCGTTCAATGGATTAAACATTGCAACTGTGTTAGACGAAATTGGTGCATTGCCCTCATTTTGAGCAATTGTCTGAACGGTAATTGCAAGGATGTCATTGGGAATAATTATCGGTTCGGTATACTTTGTTGCAGTGATAGTGACAGGTTTGTTGGCATCTATTGTGTCCGGAAGGTCATGGAAATATATTAGCTTCTTCGGAGCGATACATGAAGTCATGCTGGCAAAATACAGTGTAACCATCAACAGAGAAAAACCAGCGAGGCTTCGCCCGGAAAATTTAGACATCGGAATAAGTTTGAACAAAATTAAGATAAATTAAAATGAAAGCAATAAACAACCACATTCCACAATTGTAAAGAACAATGCAACGAAAAATTACCCCAAACTGCTTATTATAACCGCGCTGTTACCATCTTACTATCCAGGCAACCCTTTACATCATATATTACCCCATTGCTTTTGATCCACTTGCTCCAGTCGGTATCCATAAATTCTTTATGTGCAACCGTAAGTATAACAGCATCGTATGCAATATTCTCTGGCAATTCTGATACCGTATCTATTCCGTACTCGTGCTTTACATCTTCTGCTTTAGCCCAAGGGTCATAAATTTTCAGATTCACCCCGTACGCCTGCAATTCCTTTACAATGTCTACCACCTTTGTATTGCGGACATCGGTGCAGTTTTCCTTGAATGTTATGCCCAGCATCAAGATGTCGGCGCCCTTAATAACAATATCCTTTTTTATCATGAGCTTAACGAGTTCATGCGCAATGTATTCGCCCATGCCATCATTAAGCCTTCTGCCTGCTAATATTATTTCGGGGTGATAACCTAGCTCCTGCGCCTTTTGGGCCAGATAATAGGGGTCAACGCCTATACAATGACCGCCTACAAGACCTGGTTTGAATGGAAGGAAATTCCATTTTGTAGCTGATGCCGCTAACACATCATGTGTATCTATACCCAGTTTATTGAATATTTTGGCCAGTTCATTCACAAATGCAATGTTGATATCGCGTTGTGAATTCTCGATCACCTTTGCTGCTTCTGCTACTTTAATACTTGCAGCCTTGAAAGTTCCGGCTGTGATTATTGATCCGTATAATGCGTCTACTGCATCGGCAGTTTCTGGTGTAGAGCCCGATGTGATCTTCCTGATCTTTGAAACCGTATGCAGCTTATCACCTGGATTTATCCTTTCCGGTGAATAGCCACAGAAGAAATCGACGTTAAATTTGAGTCCCGATACTTTTTCCAGTACAGGTACACATTCGTCTTCTGTAACACCAGGGTAAACGGTTGATTCATAGATTACATAGTCGCCTTTCTTCAACACCTTACCTACCGATTCGCTGGCCTTATAAAGTGGAGTAAGATCTGGTCTGTTATTTTTATCGACTGGCGTGGGAACAGTTACAATGTAAACATTGCAGGAAGCAATGTCAGCAATATCCCAGGAACAGTACAGTCCCTTCCCCTTATCTGGTCCGGAAAGCGTTACTTGTTCCAATAGCTCATGTTCCACTTCCAGTGTAACATCATCGAAACCCCTAAGCTCGCCAACCCTTTTTTTGTTAATGTCAAATCCTATTACAGGATAATATTTGCTAAACTCAACAGCCAGTGGTAAACCCACATATCCCAACCCAATGACACAAATTCTGTAAGAAGAAACATCCATTAAAATAAAATTTTTAATATAAAAATCAGCCAGATTGATATACAATCTGTACTGCATATTTCGGCAAAAATATACTTTCCCCGCTGTATAATCAAAAGGGATTTAAAAACATAATTTAGAGTTCAAAAACGGGTAGCTGGAGAGGGCGGTATAAGCTCGGGTTTGCAGCATGTTTTTGAGAGCGGCAGCATGTTTTTCGTGGTGCATATCCGATCCGCAATAGTCATATAGTCCTTTTTCTAGTAGCGATAGGGCGACATTCATAATGTTACGGCCATAATAACCGGATATGGATAACAGGTTGAGTTGCAGGAGGCAACCACGATCCTTTAATTCGCGATAGCGCTCCATACTATTATGGAAAAAAACATATCGCTCGGGATGGGCTATAATAGGCTTATACCCCAGCGTTTGCATATTAAAAAGGGTATTTTTAAGCATTGGGGG
>CANCOG010000335.1 GCA_947379685.1 Flavipsychrobacter stenotrophus
AAGTTAATACAGGCTCATGCTGGCCTCGCCCCCTATTTCTCAACTACAAATGGCAAAACCTTGTTTATTCCCGGCCCATAAACCCGTACGAAGTAATGCCCGGCTGCAAGCAGATCATTCATAGAAATGATTTGGGTAAACTTCCCGCCATCTACTGTCATTTGCCTGTTATCGAGCACCCTGCCCGTCACGTCGGTTATCATATAACCAACTGCGTCATCTCCCCAACCGGCAACGTTGCCATTAAGCACCATAGTGCCGTTATTAGGGTTAGGGTACAGCATGCAATTACCGGCTTTCGACTGCAATTCACGAACCCCTACAGACAGATAGTCAGCAAACACGATCACCGAATTGCTGGTGTCGTAATTGCGGGTAGCGCATGGGCTATGGCAAGTTACCACACAGTAAACGGTATCGTTATAATAGATGGTTGTGGTAAATGCATAAGAGGTGGCACCGGGCACCAGATGTCCATCGAGGAACCATTCAAAAGTTGGCGATGAGCTACAGTAGGTTGTAGATGAATAGAAAGTGATGATCTGCCCAAAATAGCTGGCAGAATCATTGGCAACGCTGCTGCTCACTGAGTCAACAGGTGTAACTATCGGATTGACTACCAGCGTAGTCGCGGGCGAAATGACAGTATCCAATGAAGGGCATTGGTAACTGCTTTCCATTACACAAGTAATAATGTCCCCGTTCGATGGTGCATAAGTAAATGAACTTGAAGTGCTTACCGTAGCCGCAAACCTTTTCCATTGGTACACCGGTGTCGTACCTCCATTAACCGGTACAGCTGTAAAGGCCACCATATCACCCGCACAAACCGTATCTCCGGGAGCAAGTACAAAACTTACAGATGGCGTAAGTGTAGGCAGTATGGTTACAGGAAAGTAGGTGCGTGCAGTGCCACAGTAAGTGGTAATAGAATAAATTACCGTATCGACACCAGGAGACACCGCGGTGTAAACTGCGCCCGACAAAGTACCAATAGAATCACTGAGCGACCAGGCACCACCGGTTATGGATGCATGCAAAGTTGTAGTGCCACCGGGGCAAATTTGTGATGGCCCGGCTACGGTTGCAGCTATAGGGAAGCTATCAATAACCATTGCAAATAACGCATGCACAGAGCCACAACTGTTGGTAACTGTATAAACAGCAGTATCAAGCCCCCTTATTGCGCCATGTACGTTGCCCGAACTGGCAATGGTTGCATTGCTGTTGGTCATGGTCCAGGCTCCACCCGAAGTAGCATTGGACAGTGTTGTGAAACCACCCACACAGGCCATTGCAATCCCAGTTATTGGTGAAACGGTAGGTGTAGGAATTACAGTGATAGTCCGTGTGCCAATATTCGTACCACAGCTTACAGTTACAGTATAGGTCACAACCACCGTACCAGCTGCAACTCCGGTCAAAACGCCAGTTGTTGAATTGATGGTGGCTACCGACGTCGAGCTCACACTCCAGGTGCCGCTCATTCCGAGGCTGTCGGTGCAAGTGATGGCCGCACCGGCGCAAACCGATGACGGACCGGTAATATATCCTGAGACCGGAAGCGGAAGCACAGTAACAACATATCGCGAAGTAGATGAACCACAGCTATTGGTAACCGTATAATTGACCGTGTCCACGCCAGCTGTAGCACCGGTAAGCGCTCCCGCACTGGTAATTGTTGCGACTGATGGGTTCATTGAAACCCATGTCCCCCCTGATGCGCCACTACTTGTCAGGGAAATTGAACTTACTGCGCAAACTGACGTAAATCCTGAAATTGTTCCGGCCGATGGCGCCCCCACCGTAACCGGAAAAGTTGCGCTACCTGTGCCGCAGGCATTGGTAGCCGAATATGATATAATGGCAGTTCCTGTTGAAACCCCAGTAACCGTGCCTGTAGTGCTTACAGTGGCTATGCCAGAGGTTCCGCTACTCCATGTTCCGCCAGCAAGTGTGTCTGAAAAAGCTGTAGCCGAGCCCACGCAAATGGGCGAAGCCCCGGTTATGGTACCTGCGTTTGTACGACCATCAACGTACAATATCAATATAACTGGGACTGAATTTGTGCCATCAGAAATATTAAATTTCAAAGTAACGGTGTCTGTCCCGAACGCAGCCAGATGAAAAAAAGTTCCCGAACCGGATCCGGTGGCATAGGCAGTATCTCCCGTGTGCGCAATTACTGAGGAGCATGCAAACCCGGTTACTGACCCACTTGAGCCACCGGCAAAAGAAAATGTTTCTATGTCCCCCAAATCTGCGTCAGTGACTGCCAGTAACGTATCCAAACGGAAACTTGAGACCGTGGTTCCATTGGTACAAAAAAATGCTCTGATCGTATCTGCCGCACCCGAAGTATGTGTTGTGAGTAATACAGGTGCAGATTGTGCATATGTGCTGCCGTTGCTGAAAAACAGCATAGCCGCTACTAACGCGACCAGAAAATTAAGCCTTAAAATTGTCTTCTTCATAAAATAATAGGTTGAGGATATAGGTTTGTATTGTCTATTAAATACTCTTCGGGTTTCACGAAAATTAACTATTGATAATTCGATAAGTAAAAATATATAAAAAGTAGCAACCAACAAGCAATCAGGGTGAACTATATCAAAAAAGGGGCTATTGCAATACCCGCTCCATCTGCTTTATGGCGGACTTGACATTAGCGATCTGCTGCTTGTTTTCGTTGTTATCGAGCGCCTGTTTGCTCATAATGGTATTATATTCCAGTTTCTTCCTTACATCCTCCACCCTTGCCATGTACTGAACAATGGTAAGCTGCCGCTTATACAATTTCGTAAGCCCAATAAACAGGGCTTTGTGTGCTTTTATATATGCTGCAGTATACAACAGGTCCTGGTTGCATGAGTCTATTGCCGCCTGGTACTTACTCACCATTGTGCCATAGCTGTTGTGTACCAGTGTGTCATCACTGTTCCATTTTGCATACTTTTCAGCATCCTTCAGGTTTTTTTTGAAGGCATCGAGCGCCATCAGGTTTACTTTATATCGCTCATCGCTTTGCATTAGAATCGTATCGTAATGGGTAATATAATCACGGTGCAGGGTATCAGCCCGGTTGTATTTCTTTTCTTTGAAGAGGGTGCTCCACTTTATTACCTCATCATCATAGTTATCGTGCATCCCAATTCTGGCCTTTGCTTCCATCACCAGGAACGAATCAGATGTTGCCAGACACTTACCCAGCGAATCAAGCCGTGTCATATTGCTGTCCATCAAAGCCTTTATTGCAACCGTCCTCGCGGCAACATCAGTTTGCAGTGAGTCTATCCTTTCATTCCGTTCTCTTATCGAATCCTTGATTTCCACTAACTCGGGCGCCAGTGCCGTTTTCTGAGTCTTTGATGGCTCGATGTCTCTTAACTTATTGGGGTCGGTCGTTTGTTTTCTCCGGCTGGCATCGGCATATTTCTTGTTGACCTTCTTAATTTTTGTAGCTGCCCCGTTTCGGTACTTAACACATTGGGCAACGAGCTTTTTATCATCGGTCTTAATCTGGTTCATGTACTGCTTCGCCTCGCCGTTCTTAGCCCGGTTCTTCTTCTTAAGTATATTGTATTGTTCCGGGAAGAATTTCTTCTGTTCCTTGATGTGCTCCTCAGCAATTTTCATTGCCTTTGTCGCATCCTTGAACAGCGCCTTAGCCTTTTCTATGTCGGCTTCATCTTCTATCTTCTTCAGGTTATCCTGCACTTTTGCGGCCTGCTGTATAGCCAGAGCAACCGGGAAGCGGCTATTAAAATTGTATGACCTTTCGGCTGCATCAAAAGCCACAGAATCAGGTTTCAGCGCAGCTATACGGGCCAATTCGGGGGTGTTTTGCTGCGGCTTACTGTATTCCTTATTGAACAGGATCACTGCACTGTCGCCCGCTTCGAACACTGACAGCGGCATGGCCGTATCCGTCAGCTGCCAGTAAGGGTCAGCAGGTAAATGCTTGAGTCGGAAAGCCTCTGCGTCCTGGTTAAAATACTGGGGATCGTACCTGTATACGAACTTTAGCTTCTTCGCATACACCACTTTTCTAAAGGTAACTTTATTGATGATCTTCCTGATCACCGTTGGCGATTGAACCAGCACGCCTGCGCCCCAGGTCGGGTCAACCAATTGCCACTGGCTGTCTAATAACACTGCGCTCCACATATGCCGTGGTAGGGTCAGTTGGTCGCCATTGTCAAAAATCCAATCCTTGGCATACCCTTCAATACTTACCGCCTTCAGTCCGGCTTCCTGGCACATGGCGGTGAACAATTTCGCATAACCCTCACACACACCGAGGTGATTTTTCAGTACTTTTTCAATCTTTTCCGGCTTGAGTTTACCCGATTGAATGGCGGCTATATCGTATTTTATATGGTGGGTAATCCAGTTGTATATCGCATTGGCCTTGGGACGGTCGCCCTTAAGGCCGCTACAAAGCATGTGGGCAAGTTCCTTATGATCTTTTGACTCTTTCCCTCCCACATTCAAACCTATCAAGGTATCTACCTGAGCAGTAGAGTCAACTTGTGCAACGCAATTTAAAGCGGGAAACATCAGCAAGCCCAGGGCCAGCAGGAATTTGTACATGCAGGTATATTTTCGGCAAAAAGGTGTAAATGTAATATGTTTTTGCTTGTGATTACCTGTCGCCTTTTAGAATACTCCTCCTATCAATACAACACCACCTTTCGTACCGTTACCTTACTTTTCTCATCGATCAGTTTTACCAGGTACATTGCCCTTGGCCAGTTGCTTACAGCAAGAGAGACGAATCCATTGATCTCACCTTCCCACATACGGCGGCCGGCAACGTCAAAAATCACGCCCTGAACAGCACCCTTGGAGCCGGTAAGTATATTCAAAGTATTATGAGCCGGTATCGGAAACACCCTAATCTCACCGGTACTGTCGGGGTTATTGATAATGGCAAAGTCATTACCATTGATATTGAAAAAGACGTTGCCTGAGCCCTTTACTTTTATCCTGGCCCGGTGAATCGTAGTATCAGGGTTCGGTATATCCACCTGTGCCGAACCGGTGTTTGGGAAATTACCCAGGTGAACAGGCCAGTGGTAGCCACCATCATTAGATAGATAGATATCTACGTTTGGTGTGCTTATTGGTGGTTGGGTGCTACCCACCACATCCCAGGTTACGATTTGCTTTGTTGAGCCCAGGTACAAAATATCTTTAGCGCCCTGACTGGTAACTTTAAAACCCTTGCCTGTGTTTATTGCATCAATGTGGATACTATCATCAGGAAACAGGAATGTACCGTAACCATTTAAAAGGTTCCTCAGTGTAAGCCTGAAAGTAAGAAAACGCGCTACGTCAGGCGCCTTCTCGCCCTGGGCATTTTCGTGACCAGAATTGTCCAGGTTGCCTGCTAGCACCATATTGATATTAGGAAAAATACGGGTCGAAGATGTATCCGGACTATACGACCTGAAAATAGGACCTTCATAGTGCGTATCAATCAGCCTCTGCCCAAAATCACCCAGGTTCCATTGCTCCCAGCAATAAGTAGGCGTGGTTCCCGCTACTGAATCATACGCATATGGCGATATCAATTCAAACGGAGTTAAAAAGGGAATTGAATAGGAAGCTGAAACAAGCGGATTAGCAACAACTTTGTTCCCTGTATATGTCTTTATAGGGCAGGAATCACCTGCGCTCGTCAGGTACTTGTTTATTTGCAACAAGCTTGAACCACAGAAATAAGCGTCGCTGTGTGGCTGAAGATCGTCGGGGTTACAAATACCTGCATAATCCATAAC
>CANCOG010000336.1 GCA_947379685.1 Flavipsychrobacter stenotrophus
CAAAAAATATTATACCTTTACCGCATGATCGCCACACTCGAACAAGCCGTTAAATTAGGGCTACGCGAAGAAGAATTTGAAAAAATTAAAGAGATACTGGGTCGTACACCCAATTTTACTGAAGTTGCTATGTATTCCGTAATGTGGAGCGAGCACTGCAGTTATAAAAACAGCATCACCTGGCTGAAAACATTACCTCGTGAAGGTAGTAAGGTACTCGTAAAAGCCGGTGATGAAAATGCCGGGTTGATCGATATCGGCGACGGCTGGGGTTGCGTATTCAAGATAGAATCACATAATCACCCTTCAGCAATAGAACCATTCCAGGGGGCTGCGACCGGCGTTGGTGGCATTCACCGTGATATTTTTACCATGGGGGCAAGGCCGATAGCCTCCCTCAATTCCCTACGCTTCGGCAAAGTAGACAACCCCAAAACCCGCTGGCTCATTAAAGGCGTGGTAAAAGGCATTGGCCATTACGGCAACTGCTTCGGCGTACCAACCGTTGCCGGCGAAGTGTATTACGAAAGCTGTTACCAGACCAACCCATTGGTAAATGCCATGAGCGTAGGTGTGGTAAGGGTAGGGCAGACCATTTCTGCTACATCACATGGTGCCGGAAACCCTGTATTTATTGTAGGTGCTTCTACCGGTAAGGATGGTATTGGCGGTGCCTCATTTGCTTCTGCCGATATCAGCGAGAACAGCGCCGAACAATTGCCATCTGTACAGGTTGGCGACCCGTTCGAAGAGAAGAAATTACTCGAGGCGTGCCTCGAAATGATTCCTACAGGTGCCCTTATAGGCATGCAGGACATGGGCGCGGCAGGTATTACCTGCAGCACCAGCGAGATGAGTGCTAAAGGTGAGCACGGCATGATCATCCATCTCGACAAAGTGCCTACCCGCCAGTCTAATATGAAACCATGGGAAATGCTGCTGAGCGAAAGCCAGGAACGTATGCTCATTGTGGTTAAGAAAGGTAGGGAAGCCGAGATCAAACAGATCTTCGACAAATGGGATATCCATTGCGTGGAAATAGGCGAAGTGACAACAGATCTCAACCTGAAATACTACATGAACGGCGAACTCGTTGCCGATGTGCCGGCAGAAAGTTTGGTGCTTGGTGGGGGCGCCCCTATATATGAGCGTCAGTACACCGAGCCAAAATACTTCCAGGAGATCAACAAATTCAATATTGACGAGATAGCCCAGCCCGCCGATTTACGTGAAGTTGCCTACCAACTCATACAATTGCCAAACATCGCTTCCAAGCGTTGGATATACGAGCAATACGATAGCATGGTTGGTACAGGTAACACCCAAACCAACCAGCCTAGCGATGCCGCGGTGGTAAAAGTACATGGCACCGATAAAGCTATTGCCATGACCACCGATTGCAATAGCCGCTACGTGTGGGCCGACCCTTACAAGGGTGCCATGATAGCGGTAAGCGAAGCAGCCAGGAATATTGTTTGTAGTGGCGGTACCCCTGCGGCAATAACCAACTGTCTCAATTTTGGTAACCCATACAACCCGGAAGTATACTATCAGTTCGTACACGCCATTAAGGGTATGGGCGAAGCCTGCAGGAAGTTTGAAACACCCGTTACCGGTGGCAACGTAAGCTTCTATAACCAAAGTGAAGACGGCCCGGTTTACCCCACTCCAACAATTGGTATGGTAGGTATACTCGATAACCTCGACCAGAAAATGACGCTCGGATTCAGTCATGCTGGCGATGCTATATACGTGCTCGGCGTAAACCGCAACGATATCAGCTGTTCCGAATATCTGCACCATATTCTAGGCGTGACACATAGCCCCGCACCTTACTTCGATCTCGAAGAAGAATACAGGCTGCAGCGTACCCTCGCCCGTATGATCAGTTCTAAGTTTGTTAAGTCAGCACACGATATTTCAGAAGGAGGCTTGTTCGCCTGTCTGCTCGAGTGCGCCATGGCCAACGGCTTAGGATTCAACATTCATACAGGCGACGATATTCGTAAAGATGCAACCCTGTTTGGCGAAGCGCAAAGCCGCGTTATCGTGACAGTAAACCCCGATCTCCACAGCATTTTCGAAGCAGAACTGAGGGGATTGCCCTTCTATAAAATAGGCACCGTAACCTCACAAAAAGAAATTTGCATCGATAATGAAAGCTGGGGCTACATCAGCGACTGGAAAGAAGCCTACGATATGGCACTCGAAAAGTTGTTGATGTAATATATAGGAAGCTATTTAAGTCCACATTTAAAAGTTGTCCCACACTTCCAAAAGTGTGGGACAACTCTATTAAAGACCAAAACCAACTTTCATAATACGACCTACGACCCTCCACTCAGTACTCACGACTACCTACTAATGACTTACGACTCTGGACTTACGACTTAAAAAAATGTACATCCTCATAGACAACTACGATTCCTTTACCTACATTCTGCATCATTACTTATTGCAGACAGGGAAAGATTGTGTTGTTTACAGGAACGACGAAATAACTATTGACGAAATGACGGCCCTTAATCCGGAACGGATCATCATATCCCCCGGCCCCGAAACCCCGATACAGGCAGGTATTACCATGAAAGTCATTGAGGAGTTTCACGCCAGGGTACCGATTCTGGGCGTATGCCTGGGCCATCAGGCCCTGGGTATGTTCTTTGGTGCCGAACTGGTACACTTACCATATCCCATGCACGGCAAAACGAGCGAAGTCACCCACAACAGCCACCCCGTTTACAACAATATCCCTTCGCCCTTCACAGCAATGCGGTATCATTCGCTGGCAGTACAAGGTTTCGAAAGCACAGGTCTCCAGGCCATTGCCCACACGTCCGATGGCACAATAATGGCCCTCGCTCATCAACTGTACCCCTGCATAGGCCTCCAGTTTCACCCCGAATCCATAGGTACTGAATTTGGACTTCAATTACTCAAAAATTGGGTTGCACTGCCGTTGTAGTACCCATAAGAAATGTGACAATCTTGAATATCGGATTTAAAAAAGCAACAAGGTTGTCAGGAAACACTAAATCGTCAGGTCGTTGACAATTGGATGCCGCCAGGCCTGAAAGGCCGTAATATATCAGCACTGGGTGGAGCCCTGTGATACAAAAAAAGAAAATTCTGGTAAGCCCTGAAAGGGAAAAATATAATCCAAATTTTCAACAATGCGTTGTCATTGAGATGAAATATAGACACTTCTAAAAATCAAACTCCTTTACCTGATCATCACCCAATATATGGTCAATGAATTTATGATGCTTTAATTCGTTACCCGTTATCACCCACCTGCCTGTGATCATCTCACCATGCTTGCACTGCGTTCGTTTTCTTATGGTTAACCCATAGTGTTTAAAAAGCTTTTCATACTTATGGTGTTGTTCTTTTACATAAGGGTAGACAATTTTGTATTCCCGTACCTGGTTCAGCTTATCCAGCGCATCGTCCATAAACGAAAAGAGGAACAGCACAACAAGTACCAGTCCGCAACCCAGCAGCGACGCCTGGTAGTATCCGCACCCAACCCCCATTCCCATGGCTGCCGTAAGCCAGATAGTAGCAGCTGTCGTAATGCCGCTCACCCCTCTTTCACCCCTGAAAATAACCCCGGCACCCAGGAAGCCAATACCCACAACAATGTTTGAAGCTATACGGTCAGTATTGTTCGGAGCCCCAATGTATTGCGACAGGATCGTAAACAAAGCAGCTCCCAGGCAAATCAGGATCATGGTACGAAATCCCGCCGATTTACTCCTGAGTTCCCGCTCAATACCAATAATACCACCCAGTACTACCGCAAGGGAAAGTTTAAAGACGAGCGTATCAGGTGCCTGCATAAAGTCGTAAGATTGAAGGTTATTGTGAATAATATAACCTATCAAAGTTAATCTAAAATGCCAGCACCTGACTCTCACCTGTAATAAATGGTTGCAATTCTGAATTTGGGATAGCAATTCCCGCCTGATCTGAGTTTAATCAAGCTAACACTGGTTGAAGGATTTCCTTCGAACCATTTTTCTGGAAGCCTGTCCGTTCGCCAGGCGGGCATTTGCTTCCGAAATCAAACCGTCCTGACCGCCCCTTAGCCTTAAAAAGTAGTCAGGGAGGTTATTGCAATAATCGTGTCATCAAATATTCATTCCACCCGAAACCTCTATTCGCTGTGCGTTGATCCATTTCGCATCATCAGTACAAAGGAACGCAACAACACCGCCAATATCATCGGCTTCACCAACTCTGCCAAGAGCTGTTACCCCCGCAACGAATGCACGTACCTGCTCATTGTCACGAGTGCCACCACCACCAAAGTCAGTAGCGATCGCACCGGGCGCTACTACATTCACCCTTATTTTACGCGCGCCCAGTTCCTTAGCCTGGTAACGGCTCATGGTTTCAACTGCCCCCTTCATAGAGGCATATGCCGAATACCCCGGAACAGAAAACCTTGCCAGGCCCGATGAAATATTCACTATACCACCTCCATCTGCCATCAGGGGTAATGCCTGCTGAGTAAGAAAGAAGGCACCCTTAAAATGTATGTTCATCAGCGTGTCGAATTGCTCTTCAGTTACTTCTGCAAAGGGTGCATGAATGCCCACCCCCGCATTATTGATCAGGAAGTCGAAACGATCCCTGCCAAAAGTCCCGGTAAGCACCGTCCCAACCCTGCCGAAAAAGTCGCCAAACCCGCTCGTGTCACCCGTATTCAATTGTAGTGCCGCCGCCTTCCTTCCCATCTTTATAATCTCTGCCACTACATGTTCTGCCTCTTCCTTTTTACTGTTATAAGTGAGCAGTACGTCAATTCCTTTACCGGCAATACTCAATGCCATGTCCTTTCCCAATCCGCGGCTACCGCCGGTTACAAGTGCAATTTTGTTGCTTGTGTTCATTGTTTTTTTGTCTTAGATTTTATGTGTTTAGAATATGAAATGTGCTGTATGACTTAACCTGGTGGCTATTTATATTGAAGCTGTAAAAGCCATCACTTTTATCGTTGAAATCGATGGTACAAAGGTGAGTGTAAAAGCCAACCCGCTGTTTGCAAAATTCAATCCATTGTTTGCAAATTTCAAATCAAGGTACTATGCACGGAACCCCAGTGGTGCAAAAGAAGTTTGTTTCTTGAAAAAGTTAGAAAAATGGGCCACCTCATCAAATCCCAGACAATACGCAATCTCAGAAATATTCCAGTCGGTTTGCTTTAGCAGTATTTTTGCCTCCTGAACTATCCTGCCGCTGATAAAATCAGTCGTAGTTTTACCTGTATTTTCCTTCAAAACTTTATTCAGGTGGTTAACATGAACCGACAGCCGTTCTGCATAGTCCTTGGCGGTCCGCAGGTTAAGTTTCTGGTGCGGCGACTCAATCGGAAACTGACGCTCCAGCAACTCAATGAATAAGGAAGATACCCGGGCGCCTGCATTGTGAGTAGGGTATAACGCCGTCACCGGCTGTAGCTTTTGTCCGTAATGGATCAGTTCGATCACATAGTTTCGTAGCAGGTCATATTTATAGGCGTAGTCCGACGATAGCTCCTTGTACATCTTATTGAAGATGAAATTGATCTCTCCTGCCTCCTCGTCCGAAAGTTGAAAAATTGGGTAACCACCAACCCTGAATATAGGCAGGTCGTCCAGCACAATACCGCTCTTCTCCTTTACCAGAAAATCATCAGTGAAAATACAAAAGTACCCCGACTGGTTATCATCCTGAGGCAGCCAGTTATACGGCACTTTGGGCGTAGCAAACAACAAGGCATT
>CANCOG010000337.1 GCA_947379685.1 Flavipsychrobacter stenotrophus
CATTTTTTGCTGCGTCGCTTTGGGTGCTTTTGTCGGCCTTGGTAAATACTACATTGAAAGGTACCCCCCACTCTCCCAGCTTGCGCAGGAAGGCAAGATCGATATTTTGCGGTTCGTGGCGGCTATCAATTAAAACAAATACGGTAACCAGGTTTACCCGTTCCTTCAGGTAACCTTCTATCATTGCTTCCCACTCCTTGCGCTGTGTCTGTGATCTTTTGGCGAAACCGTAACCCGGCAGATCGACTATATAAAATGAATCGTTTGCAATAAAATGATTAATGAGCTGTGTCTTCCCCGGGGTTCTTGAAGTTTTGGCAAGCTTATCGTTGCGGGTAATCATATTGATCAGCGAACTCTTACCTACGTTCGACCTGCCGATGAAGGCATACTCCGGCTTATCGGCTTTTGGGCAAGCTTTAACATCAACATTGCTAATTATGTACTTGGCTGTGGTTATTTCCATGTTATTTTGGTTGTACTTTTGCGGTAATGCAATCAACTACTGATACAAACCCGGCCGCAAAGATACTTCCGGATGCGGCATCAAACCTAAACAAGAAGGAACAGGTTGCCGAAATGTTCAATAATATTGCCGGCAGGTACGACTTTCTCAACCATTTCCTCTCAATGGGTATCGATAAGGGATGGAGAAAGAAGGCAATTGCGGAGACGGCCATGGTACAGCCAGGCAAAATTCTGGATGTAGCGACCGGTACCGCTGACCTGGCAATTGCTGCAGCTTCTTTACAACCGGACCAGATAGTGGGTATTGATATTGCGGACCAAATGCTGGCAGTGGGCCGGAAGAAAATTGCAGAAAAGAACCTTTCTAATGTCATAACCCTCCAAACCGCGGACAGTGAACATTTACCATTTAAAACCGGGGAGTTTGATGCAGTAACCTGCGCCTACGGCGTTCGAAACTTCGAACACCTGGAGGCAGGGCTGAAGGATATGTGCCGGGTGTTGCGTTCTGGTGGTAAGATAATCATTCTGGAATTTTCACATCCCACTGCGTTCCCAGTAAAACAGCTATTTGGTTTCTATTTTAAGTTCATTCTGCCATTAATGGGCAGGCTGGTTTCGAAACACAGCCGGGCTTATACTTACTTGCCAGAATCCGTAATGGCCTTCCCGCAAGGGCAGGACTTTTGCCGGATACTCACCAACTGCGGATTCAAAAATGCAAAAGCCCAACCGCTAACTTTTGGTATTTGCAGTTTGTATACTGCGGACAAACAGTAAGGTTATTTAAGAATCCCCATCTGTTTCATGAGTATTGTGGCATTGTTGGAAGTGGATCCGCCCGGTTTCAGTTTGAAATCGAAGGAGAGCCCCACCGTTTCTACCTTGCTTTCGAAGTGATAATTGCTGACTAGGCCAGGAAAATGGCGTTCCATATCGCAGAGAACAGTATCGTGTGTGGCTACTATGCCGATTGAATGACATTGCAACAGGTTTTCCACTATGGCACGCGTCCCTTCCTGCTTATCGGTACTGTTAGTACCGCGCAGCGGTTCATCAAGTAATACCAGATATGGCTGGGTTGCTGCTTTAACATGGGTCATAATGGACTGAATTCGATTGAGCTCCGCCTTAAAATAGGAAATGTCATCCTGTACAGAATCGGTCACCCGCATGGAAGTGTATAGATCGACCAATGGCAATACCAGCCTTTTTGCAGGCAATGGCAGTCCAAGCTGCCCACAAACCAAGCTCACCCCAATGGTACGGATAAAGGTACTTTTGCCCGTCATATTAGCGCCGGTAAGCAGGTAAAACTGCTCCTGTTTACCCAGGCTAAAATCATTGCCAATAGCGTGCCCGGGTGCGAGCAATGGATGTACCAGTGAATCAGCCTCAACAATTTTAGCCTGACCGTCAAAAGTCGGGTAAATACTATCCGGGTGATTAAAAGCATACACTGCGCAACTCACATATACATCTGCCTGCACAATGCTATCAATAGTATTCAATAGCAATTGGTGGTACTGTTTTTTCCATGCTTCGAGCCGCAGCAGACTGATAAAATCAAACAGAAAAAACATATTCATGAGCGGACCAACCATATTGTTACTCCTGCTGTCAAAGAGCTTTACCAGTTTCCGGAACCTGCTGATCTGCGCCAGAGAACTTGCCGCATTTTCAGCAGCACCCTTCAACCATCCATTTTTGAAATTCCCCGAAGCCAACTGAGTCATCAGACGCTCATATTTTTCAATCAATTGAGCTGTGTTTCCAACCTGCTTACCCACACTTTTGATTTTTTTAGCATAACGCCCTATAAGAGTCCAGTTTATTGCGATCACAACCACAAGGCCAGGGAACATACTCCCTATAATAAATGAATAAACGATGAACAAAGCAGCTATTACCGGCATAGCGATCACAGCGATTCTTATTAGCCGGTCTTCAAGGAAGCTATTTTCGGAAAGCAGCCATTCACTGAGCCGCGACTGGTCACCGGCCTCCTCTTTAACTTTCATTCCTTCCACCCTGAATTGCTGCAACAGATCGGGGAATGAACTCAGTTCCTTAATTACCGATTGCCGCTCCAATATCTGCTCCTTGCTTTGTGTAAGTAGTTTGAGGTGTTTGGCCAAAAGGTTTGCGCCACCAATGGTTACAGTCCGGCAAAGCATCTGATAAACAGAATGAATTCCGAAAATATCCAGATCATAGGAATAAGGATGTAAAGAATCGACAAATGACACCCCACTATTAAATGCGCTGAAATTACCTTCCAAAGATTGCAGTTCATTGTCGATAATAGAAATATGCAACTTTACCCCATCCTGCTCTTCCTTCAGGTTAAGGCTTAATTTCACCAGAAAAAGAAATATAACGACTGGTATAATACCCATCCACCAATGATAAGCTATTGTGCTATTGTACAGGTAAATACCACAAGCAATGGTCCCCAATACAAGCCACAACCGGCTCATAGCCACTCTTTCTATTTTTTTTCCAACTACGGCAAGCTGGCCAAAATACTTTTGCTTTTGTTCGTTGTAATAAGTAACTGGTAATGTCATGAGGGCGAAAAGATAACAAATATACGTGACTGTGGTACTGTAACTGTGATGAGATCAATTGACCTAGCCTGAAAACGGGCACTTCATGTCGAATTCAAAACAAATTACTTCTGGAATTAATTATCTTTAGTGCATCATTTTTATGAACCAGATGAATAGAATTAAGTTACTGCTGCTTGCTGTTTTTACAATAGGCATCTCCCTTACTATCAGCGCCAAACACAAAAACAGGCAACGGGCCAAAATAGATACCGGCTTACGGGTGAGTATAAAACTTTCTGATCCGAAACCTGAAATAAAACTGCCTCCGAAGCCCACCCGTAACCCAGATAGTATCCTTTATTGGAAACCTGATCTGAATTTTACCTGGGATGAGTTCTGGGGAAAGCCAGACATTAAAAAACAACTTTCTGCATATACATCATGGGGCATTATCTTGTCTCCCCATCCCGACCCAGCTACCGGTGCCCCAGCTACCGTATCCAGCGTATTTTATAAATACAAGTCCTGGAAAAACCCTAAAAAGCCACTAACCACGGCTTTACTCATTCACGAGAAGGTACATTTCAATATTGCAGAATTGTACGCCAGAAAAATGAGAAAGGCGTTCAGCCAGGTCGGCAGCGGCGGCTCCGGCTACGAGATAAATACCATTTACCAGCAATTACTGGCAGAAATGAACAAAATGCAGGTAGATTACGACAAAGAAACCGACAACTCCAAACAAGAAGACAGGCAGCGGGAATGGAACATGAAAATATCGACTATGATGAGTGAGTTGTCTTTATTCGGATCTAAATAGATCGCTCATTTTAAACTTCGGTACAGCAATCTTTTGAGCCTTGTAAATTCCGGAGTGACCGCTGAAGTAATAAGCAGTAAAGCAAGCAACCGCATAGTAAAGCGTGTACTCCCCACCGAATAACTCTATACCCATTAATGTACAAGCCAGCGGGGTATTAGTTGCCCCCGCAAATACTGCAATAAAGCCCAGCCCGGCGAACAAGTCTACCGGCATTCCTGTAAGAGCCGCTATTGTATTTCCCAGAGCAGCGCCGATAAAGAACAAAGGCGTGACTTCACCACCCTTGAAACCCATACCGAGAGTGACGGCAGTAAAGACAAGCTTGAGCGCCCAACTACATGCCCCTACCCCTTGTGCATGAAATGCATTGACGATAGATATACCACCATTATGTTGTGAAGTAACCCCAATGCCGAGGTAATCTTGTGTACCCACAAGTGTGGTCAGCACAATGATGATAGCGCCACCAACGACGGGTATTAACCATTTTATTTCTATCAGCTTGTTAGCAAACTCCTTGATCTTATGAGTTGTAAAAGCAAACAAACTTCCAGCAAGTCCAAATAGAGCACCAGCAAGTATGACTGCTACTAGTAGCAGAAAATTAACATGCAGGGAAGGAAAGATAGGATTTCCAAGTTGGTGACTCAGTATTTCGTAATGGGTATGGTGGATACCCCATGCACTGCAAACAGCATCCGCAAAAACGCTGGCAGCGATGCAAGGGATCAGTGCATCATACTTTATCCTGCCAATGGATAGCACCTCAAGCGCAAATATTGCACCAGTGACGGGTGTACCAAACACAGCACCAAACCCGGCAGCAACGCCCGACATCAAGATAGTGCTCACATCTTCCCTGGACAGGCCGAACCATTTCCCGAAGAGGCTGGCCATGCTGCCACCTATCTGAACAGCCGTTCCCTCGCGGCCCGCCGAGCCACCAAACAAATGCGTGATGATGGTGGTTACCAGTATTAGCGGTGCCATTCCTGCAGGCACGCCCACACTGGGTTCGTGAATCTCATCGATAATCAGGTTGTTACCGGCCTCCGAACTTTTACCCCACTGTTTATATAAAAAATGAATGAGCACACCCGCCAACGGAAGTAAATAAAGTAACCACTCATGCTGCCAACGGAACTGTGTCACCAGATCGAGCAACCATAAAAACAGTGCAACTAACGACCCCGTAACTAATGCCACAGGAATAACAATAGCGGCCCATTTCGCCAGGTAGCGAATGACAAACAATTGATCTGATATAAATTTAAATTTTCCCATACCTGCAAACGAAGATTAAAGAAACCAGTTAGACCAGGTTTCGATTCGCAGGCGTCATCAGCCACTATTGGCGGTTAATAAGGTGGAACACCATCACCTTTTGCTAAAGCAAAGATATATTTTATCGGGAAAATATACAGTGTTTTGTCTGAACTGTAATCCTCAGTTTCTTTCTCTGATGGATCAAGAGACCACTATTGGTTTACTCAGCTCAGCCACAATTCCGGCAAGCCTATTGCAACTTAAATGTGATTGGCTGCGTATACAGCATGTTTACTTTGCGGCCATCATTCATTTCAGCTGGCTGCCAGTCCGGCATTTTAGCAACTACCTCAAGTGCTGCCCTTGACAATGAGGTGTCCGGAGATCTAACAACTACCGGATTGGTTACCTTTCCTGTTTTAGAGATCACAAACTGTACAGCAACACGCCCTTCAATGTTTTTGGTTCTTGCATATTGTGGGTAATGCAATTCTCGCTGCAAATAAGCAGCCAGAGAACCATTATCGCCAAGGAACTGCGGCAGTTTATCTGCAAATTTCAGGACAGAATCGTTTGCTGCCAATGAGGTAACAGGCGGTGGCGGGGTTGCAAGGATCTTCGCTCTTATCTGAGCTTCATCGTTTTCCACAACTGTCT
>CANCOG010000338.1 GCA_947379685.1 Flavipsychrobacter stenotrophus
GTTCTACAATTTCGGGCTCTACATAAGCCCTGAACAATAATTCCAGCGGCAAATCAAAGTCCCGCGTAATTACCAGTTCCTGCTTGCCGTCTTCGGCATTGATCTTAGTTTTTAATTCCATTTTGGTCTATTTTTTTGGTTTGTATTGCAGCATTATGTCTTCCAGTTTGTTGAAACGGTCATCCCACATCTGGCGGAATGGTTCAATAAAATCGGCTACCTCTTTCATTTTGTTAGCGTTTATGTGGTAATGAATCTCCCTGCCGGCTTGTACCTGTTTCAGTAATTCGCACTCGGTGAGTATTTGCAAGTGTTTTGAAACTGTGGGTCTTGCGGTATCGAAGTTGGCGGCTATTGCACCTGCGGTCATGGATTGGGCTGCCACCAACAATAGGATTGCCCTTCGGGTAGGATCTGCCAGTGCCTGAAATACGTCCCTTCTTAAGTTCATTGTGTAGCTATTTGACTACAAATATATGCGTAGTCATTTAACTACGCATATATTTTTTGATTTTTTCGTTATACAGCTCTTGATCTTATTGTACTTATGGTGCGTTGAACGGTATTTCGCTCTTTCAGAGCTTGTCCAAGTTCATAATTTCTTTCACAGGGCTGCACCCTGCGCTGATGTCTTACGTCCTTTCAGGCCTGATGAATTTCCATGCAGAAGTTTGCCGCACTGCCTCCAAACCCGGTTCATCATTTTTTGATTTTTGTCAAACCACAGTAAAATGCCCAGTACTACCTTGCACCCATTAAACACTGGCATTTATGCTTAAACAACTTCCTTGGCTGCTCATCTATCTGAGACTATTGCTTGCACCCGTGGCAGTGCTGTTTGGATACTCCCATCTGACTGGGGTTCCATTCATTTTGCTGATGGCCATTGCAGCTATCTCCGATGTTTATGACGGTGTATTGGCAAGGCGATTCAATGTGGAGACTGGACGACTCAGGCAATGGGATAGCATTGCTGATACCATCTTCTTTCTTGGCGTTTTTGCGGGCATGTGCATTTGTTATCCGGAAGTTGTTAGCCAATATGCGCCCGGTATCGGGATGGTAATTGGGCTGGAAATACTGAGGTATTTATTCGATTTTGCGAAATTCAGACGGGGAGCCAGCTATCATGCCATAAGTGCAAAGGTATTCGGGGTTTCATTGTTGATCGCTACCATTGCTATAATGGGTTTTGGTGTTGCAGCGCCATTCTTCCTTATAGCCCTGGTAATAGGTATTCTGTCGGAGCTTGAGGGGCTGGTTATTTCGTTCATCCTGCCAGAATGGACATATAATGTGAAGCACATCGGTAGGGCAATTAAAATAAGGAGTGCAGGGTAATAAATGAAATTAGCAGGGAACTGGCGTATTGGCAATTCAGAAAAAGTGATGATGAAAGACGCGTTTAAGTAACTACTATTACCTATTTTAGCTGATTAATAATCAGCTGTATGAACATGAGAAATATTACCCTCCTAGCCCTGCTTGCCACTGTTATGATATTTTCCTGCAAAAAGAAGGATAACACTGGCAACGACAATAAATTGGTGTATTCATTGAGTGGTATAGCGGGCTACCACGTAACCCAATACCGCGACACCACAATTTATGTTCCCATTTCGGTACTGTATACTTCCGGATCGAAGGAAAGTATTTCATTCAAGGTATCCGGAATCCCGGTAGACTGCAGTATTGCGCCGGCAGAGTTTTCAGGAGTGCCTCCATTTGCGGTAACCTGTACGCTTCATATCTGGCCAACTGTTGCAGGGGATATTCAACTTTATGTAACAGGTACATCGGCACGGGGAGACACTTCCCAGTCGAAAATCACGCTTACCTCGGTAGCCGGATCTGCAGATTGCAGCGACATGTACCTGGGCACTTTTTCCTGCACTGATTCCATGTTCTATGCATCGGACACGATGATACACAGCATAGGTCGGTCTCATCCAGTGATAAACCATGTGAGTGGCTTAGCCAAGCTCTATTTTAATTCAGATGTACCTACCCGACTAAACGTAAACTGCAGTAATGACTCGGTCACGACTGATGCCACAACCAGCACCCACGTTACAACTGAACCAGGCAGGGGTTATAGAGATATGAACAATATTTATTACTCCCAAATAGTTCATGTTGATAGTGTAAGTGAACCCTTCATCAGTCGGGTTCACTTAGTAAGGCAATAACATTCTCTGGTTTTTATATTCTCAAATCATACACCTGCCAGAAGGATCTTCTGTGTTAGCATATTCTATTCCCCATGCGGCCATAGCCATAAGGATGGGTTGTAATGCGTTACCTGCTTCTGTTAAGTTATAGCTGACGTGCGGCGGCACCACGGGCTTCACTTCGCGATGTACAAGCTGGTCCATTTCCAGTTCTTTCAGACTTTGAATCAGCATTTTCTCTGTGATCGCTGGTAGGGCCTTTTTTAGTTCACCATAGCGCCTGGTGCCACCAATCAGATGGTACAATATGAGCGCTTTCCACCTACCACCGATCTTGCTGAGTGTATAGGTTACCGGGCACTTGTTAATGGCGATGTTCTTGTTTAACTGATTGGTCGATGATTCCTTAATAGCATACATTCGAATACATACTTTTTGGTTAGTACTTGTAGAAAAGTAAGTACAAATATACCTTTGTTTCACCAAAAACAAAATATAGTATGAAATACGTAGTAACAGGATCAACAGGAAATATCAGCAAGCCGCTAACAGCTCATCTGATTAATGCAGGTCATGAAGTAACCGTTGTGAGCAGCAACAACGATAAAAAAGCACTGATAGAAGCCGCAGGTGCTACCGCAGCTATAGGATCGGTAGATGATGTGGATTTCCTCACCAAAACTTTCAGCGGTGCCGATGCGGTGTATACTATGGTGCCCCCACGTATGGATGCAGCCGACTGGAAGGGACATATACACAATGTTGGCAAGAACTATGCAGCAGCAATTAAGGCATCGGGTGTTAAAAAGGTCGTGAATCTGAGCAGTATTGGCGCACACATGCCTGAGGGCTGCGGACCAGTTACCGGCCTGCACCGCGCGGAAAAAGAGCTGGACGCACTGGAGGGAGTTGATGTGAAACACCTTCGCCCGGCCTATTTCTTTCATAACCTGATGTCGAACATAGGGCTGATCAAGCACCTCGGGATAGCGGGTGGCAACTATGGCGAAAACAGCACGATGGTTATGGTTCATCCACGCGATATTGCCGCGGCCGCTGCCGAAGAATTACTTAACCCATCGTTTAATGGCAAGACTGTAAGGTACATTGCCAGCGACGAACGTACCACAAACGAAATTGCCAAAGTATTGGGTGCTGCAATTGGCAAGCCAGAACTGCCATGGGTTAATTTTAAAGATGAAGAGTCTCTGGGTGGCATGTTACAAGCTGGCCTTTCGCCGGAAGTGGCAACCAACTATGTGGAAATGGGTGCGGCTATGGCCAGTGGTGAAATGGCAGCCGATTATAACAGCAATAAGCCTGCGCTCAGCCCAACAAAGCTCGAGGATTTTGCAAAGGAATTTGCTGCGGCGTTCCAACATTCATAACCAATTAAGTGCTTTAATTCTACTGGCCGTCCCGAAAATCGGGGCGGCCTTTTTTATGCCTATGTAACTAACAATGTCATTAATCCAAGGTTTCGCGCTAAGCCGCAAAGGAAACCCCGTTAGTTAATCACTTTGCTCATGTAACTGACAATGTCCTTCTATGATTCTGCGAATTTCCCAATTACCTCCTTTCGGTGGGTTAACCCCCAGATGCGCATTTCATTAATGATGCGTTCCAGCGTTCGGCCGTGAGGCGTGAGCTCGTATTTTACGGTCACCGGACGGGTTTCCATCACGCTTCGTTTTACCAATAAGTTGGCCTCAAGATCTTGTAACTCCTTGGAAAGCATTTTTGAACCGATGCCTTCAATTATGCGCAGTATCTCCATGAATTGCAGAGCCCCGCCACAATTGAGCGTGGTTATTAGTTGTATTTTCCATTTACCGCTGAGCACTGCAATGGTATCCATGGCTGCAATCAGCTCATCATCTTTTGTACAGGTAATATCGAGAGTGACTGGTTCTTTCTTTCTCATAGAAGCCGTGTTGGAAGTACACAAATTTACAGGAAAGTTTAGAGGCTAATTAGTTTCCCGGAGGGAAGTAGTTTCACTATGGAAAGTTGCATTGTACCGATCCTGCCCTGAGGTAATTTTGACTGCAAATCAACCTTACTATGTCAGCTGTATTTACAGATTCCAATTTTGAGGCCCTGGTACTGGGCTCGGATAGATTATCGATAGTAGATTTCTGGGCCACATGGTGCCCACCGTGTGTTGCACTTGGCCCTACCATTGATTCACTTGCCGTGGAGTTTGGGGAAAAAGTAAATGTGGGGAAACTCAATGCAGATGAAAACCCCAACATATCCGTCGCCTACGGTGTAACCAACCTCCCGTGTATCCTTTTTATCTATGATGGAAAGGTAGTGGACAGACAGGTTGGAGCCGCGCCAAAGTCAGTATTTCAGAAAAAAATAGCGCGCCTGCTGGAAGGGAAATATTAAAGAAATTGCCGGGTAGATATACTATTTGACAGGCCTTTTACGTTGTAGGAACAGTTACGGGTAAAACAGCCGATGTCCCTTAAAACTATTACTATGAAATTTGCTTTCCTTAGCCTGTTGACATTAACCGTCCTTTTTGGTGCTTGTAAGAAAAAGAACAGCAACAATGACCTGGTTTATATTCCGGGGACGTTGTACGTAGGTCTCAAGGCGGCAACGCCCGCCGATTCATGTTTTAGTGTTGCTAACAGGGTGAATCTGAACATATTGGTGGTGAATGGTTACAATTATAAATCGCCGTTACCGAAGGATAGTGTTGATGCACTCAAAAATTTGCTGTTCGCCAAAAAGTATATCGACACCTTTCAGCCAGGCAGTATCCTGCCACTCAAGACCTACGTCTATTATTCAGCCTTGGGCTATACGTCGGTTGCGGCAATCCTTAACTTTATGGATACTGCTTCCCAACGTGACTGGATACAAACAATAGGGCAACTGAATCTTACAGAGGTAATTGCTACAAACACCGATTCTCCAAAGATGATGCAGGTAAGTGTACCTGTTGGCAAGGAGCAGTATTACAAGGACCTGATTCTAACTAACAGTAATGTATCGTGGGTGATGTTTGATTATCAGGGTACTCAGTATTCGTATTGATGAATGCTGCTATTATATTGCTTTTGATAAGAAGGGAATCACCTGCGGGTAGACAAGCAAATGATTCCCTTTCTAATTCAAATTGAGTAGTCGCCTTTAGACACTCTCTGCAATCAGGTATCCTTGCCTGAACCCAATCCTTGCCTTTTTAGTTGGTTCTGGTTTTTCGTGATAATTAAAAATCTCAGCCAGGGTAAGCGGTTGGTTTATAATAGCTGCATTACCCAATTTTGCCGACAGCGATTTTGACTTATCGAGGGACAGTTTCCTGAACTCGTAACGGGCAATAAGCCGACCTTTCCTTAACAACGCATCATCTACCATTGACACAGGGCAATTGAATGTGCAGATAACCTGTACGTTCAGAAAGTCGGACAAGAGCCCATCGGAAATATTGAGCATACTAGCAACGGGCGAATCGGAGCCGGAGGTGCGCTGGGTAATGAGCCTTTCGGCATCTTCAATGATCAGCACACTATCCGGATTTTCGATCAGCAGTTTAATAAATTCGGGGTTGGCAATGTGCTCGGCAAGGTTGGG
>CANCOG010000339.1 GCA_947379685.1 Flavipsychrobacter stenotrophus
GTATAGTATAGATCCTGGTAGAATTTAAAACAAAGCTGATTACGGCTATTGTAGTAGCCCTTGTAGACAGAAAACCCAGTTGAACCTTGTTGGAACAGATCTGGGATGTTATCACAATTATAGTCAGCAAGGATCATATAATCGTAACAAGGAGGAAAATTAGCTTCATACTCCTGCACGTACCTATAATCCGGATTACCGGCTGAACCTTTGTTAATGAAAGTTTTAACGCCCTTATTAGGTTCGTAAATCACGAGGTCCGCCAATCCATCATTATTGAGGTCGCCGGTACTAAATTGAGGGTTGTTATATCCTCCACTCCAGGCGAGGGTCTGATCAATACCGCCTGCAAAAACACGAACACTATTGTCGGGGTAATACCTTGTTTGTGCATTGACACTGAAACACAAAAGTACGGATAGGAAAGAGAAGAATAACGGTCTCATATATTGAAGATATGGGGTAAAGATACCGAAATATCTCCTATTGAATTGCGCCAGATACGCGCATCATGACGTTGCATATTCGTCCTCACTCAGGAAAATTGTAATTGATTCCCCGGAAGTCAATAAAGTCGCGAATTGGAATAACTGTATATTCATTTTTGTCTTCGACATTAAATGCAAAAATGATGACGTCATATTCATCTCCTTTATAAAAATCGATCGACATATTCTCGTCACCTGAATTTTGATAGAATTCTGCGAACATTTTTTTGTCATCTTCATTGAACGGGCAGACAAACACGCCATCAATTTTCCATACAAGTTCTGGTGAGACTTTGATTTTTGTACCTATCAGGTCATCAAAGTCTTCGGCAATATCGGTTGCCTGGGCAAGGGTGAATGAGGTTGGCGTCATGTTTTGGGGCTTTTGACTAAAGGAAGTTTAAAGTAAAAATCTATACATACCTTTTCAAAGGAGAATCGGGCTCGTTCAAAAAGTGTTTATACACCATATTGTCGGCTATGCCGGGAAACAGCTTATTAAGCCACACCGTTAGCTTTCCCTGCCCGGTCATTACAATTGTTCTTTTACGCTGCTCTATGCCCTTCATAATGATTTGGGCGCACTGTTCTGCACTCATGAGTTTACTTTCATCAAGCGGCGTTTCGCCCTGCGCTGAGCCATCGGCTCCACGTGCCACATTACGGATATTGGATGCGATAAATCCCGGGCAAACCCACATTACATGCACCCCGGTTTTCAGCAATTCTGTACGCAGCGACTCCAAAAAACCCTGCATGGCGAACTTAGAAGCCGAATAACCCGTACGGCAAGGCAACCCACGGTTACCCGCAATGGAAGAAACGCCCAGAATAACCCCTTTCTGCTTCCTGATGGACGGCAATGCATACTTAGTGCAATATACCATACCCCAGAAATTAATGTCCATCAGCTCCTTAATAACACTGATATCGGCCTCCTCGAACAAAGCCCGCATACTTATGCCGGCATTATTGATCAACACATCAATGCTACCCCACTTTGCGAGCACAACTTCTATAAAATGTTTGCAGTCTGCCTCGGCACTAACATCGGCCTTAACGCAAAGCAATTTATCGTTGAGGCCACCCAGAATTGCTTTTAACTTATCAGCATTGCGGCCGCAAACGGCTACCCTGGCGCCTTGTTTCAACGCATCTTCAGCGAGCGCCTTTCCTATGCCGGAAGAGCCTCCTGTAATTACAATAACTTTATTGGCAAAGCTTGACATATATGCGGGCATTAGCGACTACTGAAAAAAAAAATTGATCGGGCAAAGATATTGTGCCTGGATACAAAAAAACGCAACAGGCTACGTGGTAAATCAAACAGAAATTGCCGGTTAGATGACAGCACTTTTGATTTTTGACTTACTACTTACGACTTACGACTTACTACTTACGACTAAAATACTACTAATATCTGAAATGGATCTCAGTAGCACCGAAGCCATACTTACCGCTCCATTCGTTGCGAAAACGGCTGACTTCGGGCGTCTGTTTAAGTATCGCATGAACTTCATCCCTGAGCTTACCTTTACCAAGTCCATGTATTACAATCATGCGCTCCTGGCGGTGTACTATGGCGAGATGCAAGTAGCGCTCCAACGTATCCAGTTGTTTTTTGATTATTGCATCGTTCGATAGCCCCTTCGTATTGCTTACCAATTGCTCAATATGGAGGTCTATCTCATACTTGGCTGGCTCCAGCGTTTTAGTTGTTAGTGCCGTACCGCCTCCCTTCATCACCAAAGGGTCGGGATAAGATTTAGGCTCAGGCTTGGTCTTTACCTTAAAGTCATCGATGAGTAAGTAACTAAACGATGGTTCGCTGTTGAGCATTACGTTATTCACCTGTTCAAATAGCTTAGCAGGTCGTATGCGCAAGACGCCCTCAGCAACTTCCATTTTTTCATTGGAAAGGTCAATAAACTTCCAGTTGAACCTTGGCTGATCGTTCATGCTCACATAGTCAATGTTATGCAGGTACAAATTACCAAAGCCATGCAAGGAACCTTCCAGCCGGAATTCGCTTTTATTGTCAATTTTTACATCGTAAGCATATTTAATATCGACCGGCAGTTCGTTAAGCAAATGAACTTTAAGATAATCGACCACCTCTTCCATATCCACTTCCTTAAATACCGGGATGTACGAAAGATAGATGCCCCTGGCCAAACGTTGCTTGCGCTCAATGATCCGCTCTACCGGAACCTCTGGCAAAGCCTGGCTTTTCTTCTTAGGTGTTTTATCTGTAAACCACTTCAGGTAAGGGTGATCAATATCGTCTATATATACCGGAAACACCGTACCATTAACTTCCACTTCCAGCATTTGTTTATCAATGAAGTCGGTCACATGACCTTCTTCACCTGTGCGCCTGAGCAGTATTTTATCGCCAATTGAAAATTTCATAGTAATAGCTATTACCCTGTTAATGAGTAATCATTCATTGCTGAGCAGCAAATTTAGTTTATTTGCGGGTTTGTGTGGACAAACCGTGACTGTTACTATTCTAATGGTTTTTGGGTGCATCGGTGGAAATGTCCGAAACTAGTATGCACGAAAAAAAACTGCGACCGTTATTTACTTTACTGTCTTTATGATTCACATCTTTTATAAGTAACCCTTTCAAAAATAATCTTACTGTTTCTTCACTAAATTGTGTCCGGTAAGATTCGACCTGGGCCTGCGAAATACAGGGAGCAATGGGCAAGTAATGATCATTTCCATTGAAATAAAGCAACATCCCCCGATAAGCAAGTTGGCTTGCATTAATATTCAGTTCCTTCCAATAAATTTTAGGAACCGGCAACTTACAATCACATCTACCTCCCAATTCGTTGCCTGCCAAATGTTCGGATTCAAAACTTATCCATTCATATATGACCCCATCGCGGTGGCCCTGTGCATCGTTCGATAACAATATGCTGTCAACATACCGCTGAGTCACGTGTGTAAACTTATGGGCTCCAAAAAGATTGCCACCAGAAAAAAGTAAACACAAACCTAAAATAGCAATTCTCATTATCGATCAGTTTAATCTGCTTACACCCCGGCAGCACTAATCTCCTTCACCTCACTGTTCTCAATACGCACAACACGGGCTGGGTATTTTTGGATAATGGAGTAGTCATGGGTGGCCATGATAAAGGCAGTTTGGTAGTCGCGGCAAATGTTGAACAGCAGTTGCATGATCTCATCTGTGGTATCCGGGTCGAGGTTACCGGTAGGCTCATCGGCCAATATCAGCTTGGGGTTATTGAGTAAGGCACGGGCAATGTCCACCCTCTGCTGCTCACCACCGCTCATTTCATAGGGCATTTTGATTCCCTTATTTTTCAAACCTACTTTAGAAAGTACGTTTTCTATTTTCTCCTTCATCAGGGCTTTGTCCTTCCAGCCGGTAGCTTTAAGTACGAACTCCAGATTGTCGTAAACATTACGGTCGGTGAGCAATCGGAAATCCTGGAACACAATACCCAGGTTGCGGCGTAACAAAGGGATCTTTTTCCAGGAAAGGTCTTTTAGATTAAACCCTGCAACTACACCCTCCCCCTCTTTCAGATACAGATCACCGTACATTGTCTTGAGCAAGCTCGACTTCCCGCTGCCTGTCCTCCCGATCATATAAATAAATTCACCAACCCCTACTTCGAGGTTTACATTCTTCAGCACCATGCTGCTACCCTGGTAAATATTTGCATTCTGGAGAGATACTATGCTTGCCGGACCCATTCTGAACATCTGTTTGAACAAAGATAATGTCTATTACACATTTTCCTGTCAATGAAGCAACTAATATCTGTAAATACAAGCACAAAGAAGTGCTAAAAGAAACGGGGCCGCTCAAAGTTGAGCAGCCCCGTTTAGACTTAAAATAAATAACTATTAATAAACTACGAGCTTCTGAGTGCTGCTCTGGTGACCAGTAGTCGCCTGAACCATGTAAACACCTTTCACAGAAATTGCTGATGCTGGAATTTCGATGCGCGCTTCAGTACCTGAAATTTCCTGAGTAGTAGTGTATACTACCTTGCCAGTGATATCAGATACGATGATGTGTGCAGTTGCATTGTCAGCATCCTTAACAATAACATAAGCATTATTGCTGGTTGGGTTTGGTGCAACAATAACATCAAGCGGATTAGTTGAAAGACCGCTGACTGCTGCAGGATATGGGCTGAAAGTCAGGCGATCCATGTAGAAGTTGTTACCAGTGCTCTGCTTGTAACCATAATGGTCAACACCTGGCTTGTAACGGAAACGGAATACAACGTAATTCTGCCTTGCCGCTGTTGGCACATTCTTTGTCCTTGCTACCCAGTCAGCACCTGATGTAGGTACATATGAAGTTGCAACAGAACCCTTGTTAATGAGGCTGGACTTTGTAAGCGTATCCATGTTAACGAAAGTCTTCGCACCATCAATAGAGTAAGAAATAAACATAGTATCAGTGATATCCAGTGAACCACTTGACCTTGAAGCACCTGAAGTCCAGAAGTTAAGGTTGCATTTGCCTGAAGCCATAGAGGTGAGATCAACAGGAATACTGAAGAAATCGTCGTAGTCACCCATTGGAGAACCTGTTGGAGGATAATAAGCACCAGGTATGATACGGTTATCAAAACCAGCATACATCATTGAAGTGTTATCAAAAAGACCAACCGAAGTGGACGCCTGCCATTTAAATTCATTGTTGTAGTAGTTAAAAATAGGCCATTTGGCAAGGTCGCCTGAAGCACTAAACTCCTCAACTATGCTATTACCACTCGTGCCAGCAGCATCAGCTACGAATACTGAATGATCCCATGTTGCCGTAGTATCTCCTGTATGGTTACCGGTACATGTCATTGACACGGTAGCCCAACCCGGAGTAGTAAAGGATACGTCAATGTTACTTGCATTACCAGATGTACCTGTTCCTACAGCACCAGAATAAGGAATACCCGTAGTCAATGTTGACGTAGCGGTGTATGTTGGTGTAGAAGCTCCGTTTGTGAAATTCCAAACGATCTTGGTTACAGTGTCACCATAGCTCCTGTTGAAAAACCTCAACTTAGTGTTAGGGCAAGTGAAATATTGTTGCCTTGCACTGCCGTAAGCCGAATAGAACGCCGGGATTGGCTTAAGATCGAGTGTAGAATCTAGAGCACCTGTGTTAACCAGATTAACGCTATCCCAAAGGTTGCTGCGGCCGCCAATGTCACTATTCAAAGCAGCGCGCATGCGCTCTACCTGTCCTTTGGTGAACATTACTTTAC
>CANCOG010000340.1 GCA_947379685.1 Flavipsychrobacter stenotrophus
GTTTTGCTGAGTGTTTTGTCTTCTTTGGCAAGGAATGCAGCAAATGCATTTATTGCCTTTTGTCCGTTAAATGGGTCGGACAGTTTTTTGAGTTTCGCGAGGCAATTGATGAGCCGGCATAACATACCTACTTCCTTTAAGTTTGGAAAACAGTTGCCGGGTTCACGTGCTGATATGGATTTCTGGAATTCCAGCAGTTGATTGCCTAGCTGGGCAAATGCCAGCAGTAGGGTGCTTTCAAGTGTTGTTTCGGTGGTAGTGATTGACTGTTCCATGGTGTTTTGTTTTTGATGAAACAAAGATGGGGCAGTTGACCAAAACGAGCGGAAATGAAATACATGGTGGTACACTTTCCGGCACATGGTGGTACACTTTTCGGCACACCATGTACAGGAATTTTGTGGATAACCCTAGTTACTTAATTGTTGATTAGCTAATTATTAATGACAAATTGTAAAATGTGAAAAAATGAAAGGATGCAAGTGTATTTTTTGCAATGTGGGCTGATTTATTAGTAAATTAGCTGATGTGCTGATTGTGTGGTCTGGTAGATATGGAGTGGAGCAGTGAGGTTAAATGTATTTGTTGAGGGGTGTTACAAACTCCCGGCCTTCGCATTCGTGTTGCAAGTGCTTAGGGGTAAAAGGAGGATTTAGATATTATTGTTTAATTTGACAGCATGAAATATATCACCTCAGAGACTGTGCCGCTTACAGATGATGAAAAAGAGTGGCTGTTGTATATCTATACTAAAAAGAAAAAGAACCTGAAGATACTATTTGGAGGTAATTTTCTCGGGCTGATCTTTGTGACATTTACCCGGATAGGTTACATCATTTCAATAGTTATAAGCTCAGTTTTTACCGGAGGTCGTGCACAAAATTATTTGCCGTTTTCGTGGTGGTATCTAAAACTTGCAGTTGACTTAGCACTAGCAGCATTGTTTACCAGGCTCGCTTACCAAAATAGTATGTTACCGTATAAACTTGATGCAGAGTCTGGGGTAAAAAGGCGGGCCGGTTTTACTATTACACGGAAGCAATTCTTCCCGGTTACGGATCAATATTTTGTTTGGCTAAAGGGTGGTCCGCGAAATAATTACGAAGTTGCCCGAGATAAATTCGACAATTGTGAGGAAGGCGGACTTTTATACATGGACCAGGCCATTAAATCAAAGTATATTTTCAGCGAGGATGATCAGTTTAAGGTGTTGTAGAGTGAGTAGGTCGCCTATCGGTCTGTTAGTATAATGTTCGCTTTAATTTGAGTGGAATACTTCATGTAAAACGGCCAGAACAAAGTACTATTTTGCTCTGGCCGCATATCTAAGTTCTGTTACTCTACTTTATCTTACCCAAAACCTTTCCCCATATCTGTTGTTCAATTTTGTCGCTGTCCGTGTTCATTTGCTCGGCCTGTTCGAGGATTGGTTTTACTTCAGGGTGTTCTTTAAGGTCTTGCGCGTTTATTTTTACATTGAGAAATGCCCCCTTAACAGCGGTGCGCGCGCACAGTGCACCAACTCCGGCATCTGTAACGCTGTTTGGGTTTCCGGTTTCAACCATCGCCTTAATGAGGTCGAATGATTCAAATGCCCGCTCCATGGTGCGGAAGGGTATTTTTATCGCGTTTATGGTAGCGGTTTCAATTGCTGCTTTTCGCGCGGCTTTTTCTTCATCATTGCTTTTGGGCAATCCGAATGCACTCATGATCTCGTTGAAAGCAGCGGTGTCTTCATCAACCAGTTCCATGAGCTCAGCCATTAGTGCCTGTCCCTTTACAGCATGATTGGAAAATTCTTCCCAGCGGCTGTCCCAGCCTTTTTTGTGCGATGAAAGGTTAGCTACCATTGTTGCCAATGCGGCACCCAGAGCGCCACAATAAGCAGCAATGGAACCACCACCCGGGGCAGGACTTTCGCTGGCTGTTTCTGCAGCAAAACCTGTTACGGTCATGTCTGCGAGTTTCTTAGTGCTGGTGTCTTTCAGGCAGTATTCAATGATTTTCTTCTGAGGGTCGAATGGTGTTAATTCATCGAGCCCAAGTGATTTTACGGCTATCTTGATGATCTCAGCTTCGCTGATACCTATGCTGCGTTGTTGCTTACGTAAAAAGTATTTACCGGCCTCCAGTATTGCTTCCAGTGGTACCAGCCCAACAAGTTCACTGCCGGTAACCCTGAGCCCCCGGGCGGTAGCCCTTTCGCAACAAGTGTCGAACGCAATGTGGAGTGGGGTGGTGTGCATGTTGGTGAGGTTCATGGAGATTTGGGCAATGCCATACTCTTCAATGAACCAGCCAATTGCTTTTACCGACTTTAGCAATCCGGGTTCCCATACTGCTTCGCCCTTTTCATCTTTTACTACCTTACCTTTTTCATCTTTTTTCTGGCGTCCTTTTTCCCTTATGTCGAAGGCTACCGAGTTAGCACGGCGTGTGCTGGTGGTATTGAGGTTTACATTGTATGCGATAAGGAAATCTCGTGGGCCAATTACTGTCGCGCCGCTTTTTTCATTGAAAACAGCCGCGCCATAGTCAGGAGCCCATTCTGGCTGCACTATTTTGGCTGCAAAACCTTCGTATTCTCCGCTGCGAATGACAGCCAGGTTACTACGGTAATCTGCTTTGGCTGCGTATTCATATAAATAAACAGGAATGTTCAGTTCTTCGCCTACGCGCTTTGCCAGCTGATTGGCGAAGGCAACGGTGTCTTCCATGCTAATGCCGGATACTGGTATCAGTGGGCACACATCGGTTGCGCCCATGCGGGGGTGCTCTCCCTTGTGGTTACGCATGTCTATGAGTTCACCAGCTTTTTTAATGCCCAGGAATGCAGCATCGACAACCGATTGCGGATCGCCAACGAAAGTAACTACTGTACGGTTGGTAGCCTTTCCCGGATCAACATCGAGCAGGCGCACACCTTTTACTGTTTCAATTGCATTGGTGATCTGTTTGATCACTTCCATATTCACGCCTTCACTGAAATTAGGCACACATTCTATAATGGCATTCCTGAAATCCTTCATTATGGTTTGTTTTTTTGGTGGTGCAAAAATAGCGGGTTAGCCGCAATGTAGGGCAAAGCGTTTGATAGTATTCGGAAGTGTTAGTGTCATGAGTCTATTTGACGAACCTGACCCTTTGGTCGCCGAGAGCAACTATATATATTCCCGCAGTTAAGTTTTCGATGATTATCTGGATGGAGCTTTCATTGCCTATAGTGACTGAACTCACAGTTTGTCCCAATGTGTTGATGATCTGAACTGTTTCTCCTTTTGATTCTGTTGGTAATGATATGTTCAGGACTGAGCCAGCGGGATTTGGGTAAACAGATAATGGTGTGGGGGTATTGATTGTGTTGTTGACACCCAGTTTGTGGTCATATTCTATAACATAGTACAGTGTGTTTGTGGTGTCGATATCGTTCCATTCACCTGCGACACCATATGGCCAGCTGGCCAATGCTATGCCAGCGGCATCCTGCTTGCCCATGAAATCGTCGGGCTCGTTGAATGATCCCGTTGACTTGCCTCCCCAATTAGCAAAATGGCCGGCGGTTACCGATCCTCCACCAGCTCCAGCAGTTCCCTGTCCGTTGAAGAAATTCACGCCGGTTGTATTGTTGTCGCCATCCCATATCCACTTGCTTTCAAGAGATTTATCAGTTGCTCCCGTCCAAACGTAGGATGCTCCCCCGCCTTCGGAAACAGTATGGTAGCTGGTGGGAATACCCGAAGCAACAATACCGGCATAGACAGCCACCTGCTCGGCCGAATCATCAATTTGTACGAGGTAGCCGCCGCGTTGCACGGCACAAGCCGCAGCCAGGGGCCAGGATTTCAATTCTTTTATTAGTTCATAGGTTTTGCCGGCATAGTTGAAGGCATAGACGTTAGCTGTGCTGGCGCATTGTGCGCTTACCCGCAATGACCAGGAACTGACAAGTATTAATATAATAGCTTGAGTGAATAAAAGTTTCTTCATGGGGCAAAGGTAGTAGATTGATGAAAAAGCTTTACCCCGGCGGCGTTTTTGTTACTTTCGTTAAACATCAGCCCGCCGCTCCACGCTCCAGGCCTGTGGCTTACCATCGAACAGTGCCTTGGTTTTGCCCCAGGTATCCTTGAAAAAATCGGAGAAACGGTAATGGTCGAGGTCGGACTCTGCATTCCAGTTGCTGTAGGTGAAGAAAATGTTGGGGTTGTGCTTGTCCTGCCAGAGTTCGAGGTGGGTACAACCCGGGAAATTCCTGATCGTTTGCTTCCGTTCTTCGAAAAGAGCTGTGAACGCTTCTACGTTTTCGGGTTTGAAGGTCATTTGTACAATGCGTAGTATCATCTGAAGGATATTTTGATTTCGTTATACTTACTGCCTAGTCGTAAGCCGTGTACCTGGCTGGCCTTGCCCCGGTTGACGCAAATTTCGAGATAGTCGTTACTGTTGAAGCGGCAAAGATTGTAACCTCGTCTCACGTCGTTGTAATTGTTTTTCAATCCGTCGATCTCTTCCAGGCCTATAAAATCCACATGGATTCTGCGTCCTTTTGCCATAGCGTCATACTGAGCCCTGGTGAAATCGACAACTACATTGCCAAAGAGATCAATATGTATTGCCTCTACCTCAAGTATGCCATCGGACGGCATTTCAGCTGCGGACAACCTTTGCAGCTGAAATTCGGTTAGTCCCAGGTCTGATGGCTTTTTAAGTTGTAAGGCAGAAACCATATCTCCTGCAACCCTCAGCCAGCGATGAAAGGAGTGTTCTTTTAAAAAGTCGAGGCACAGCCACGCCTGGACAGTTGCATTGCGTAGCGCCAATGGTATAATGCCATTGTCTGGAGCAAGAAAATAATGGCTGTCATATTCCACCAATGCAAGCTTCGGATTGATTTCTGAAAAAATATCGATTAAAGGAATGTGTGCAGTCCCTGCGGGAAAATTCTTGTAAGTAGCGCCGAGCATATAGGCTGCCTGCCCTACATTAAAAGGTATGATCTCATGGGCTATATCCACAATTTGTGCCGAAGGAACGTGCTGCATTAATATACCCTTTGCAACAGCAACCGATGCATCCTGTAGTCCAAAGTCGGAAAGTAATGTGATATATGCCATGAATGCACTGCAAAATTAGGCTATGCAGGGAGATTTGGCAACTATTAATGGGTGTTAGTTCATGGTGCACTATAAGGTGTGGCACACTTTCGAAGTGTGCCACACCTGAGGTTTTCGTATTATATAGATTTGACAACTTTTAAAAAGTTGTCAAATCTACCCGTGACCATGGTGAACAAATCGTGTTAGCCCAGCTCCCTCAAAAAGTAATAAATATCATTTTGCGGCGTTCTTGCGGTACTTCATTATTTTTACATCCATGCGATTAACGATAACCTGGTTTTTTACAGTGCTCGCGGCTATACTTCTGTTGGTAAATGGCTCGTCCTGCAGAAAACAGCAATTGCTTACCACCGGCGGCGTGCTGAAATTTTCTACAGACACGCTGAAGTTCGATACGGTTTTTACTGCGGCGGGTAGTTTTACTACGGGCCTGCTTATTTATAATAAGCAAAGTGAACCCATCAGTGTAAGCTCGGTTCGGTTGAAGAATGGTGCCAGCTCTTACTTCCACCTGAATGTGGATGGTTTCAAGGGTAACTATGTCACGAATCTGAAAATAGCACCACACGATAGCATCTATGTTTTTGCAACCGTTAATATTGACCCGACGGATACACT
>CANCOG010000341.1 GCA_947379685.1 Flavipsychrobacter stenotrophus
TATGAACCAAATTTCATTTCTTTCAAGTTGACGTTTTGTGTCAACTCAACTCAAGACCAGGCAAGGGCAAAAAAAAGCCCCGCATTTTGCGAGGCTTTTGTGGAAGCACACGGGTTCGAACCGCGGACCCTCCCGACTAAATGTCGGGATGCTCTGAACGAGCTGGGCTATGTTTTTGAATTAATTTTAGAATCATTTTCTTGCTTTTCCATCCTTTGATTTCCCTTTCTCTTGCATAGGCGGCTTCCTTTGTATTGTGCTGCTCATTCCATACAATGATCCAGTCATTTGCCTTTGCCGTAAATCCATCATGATCTGAAAGATGTTTTCGCAAGCGACTATTCATTTCGTCGCCCGTATAGCCAATATAGAACTTGTCTAAAGTGGCTGAGTAAAGTATGTAGGTCGTAAATGGCATAACATAAAAAAAGCCCCCACATATTGTGAGGGCCTAGTGGAAGCACACGGGTTCGAACCGCGGACCCTCTGCTTGTAAGGCAGATGCTCTGAACCAGCTGAGCTATGCTTCCAATTTATTATTAAAGAACTTACCAGTGGACCGTGAACTCTCCCGACTTTAGGTCGGGATGCTCTGAACCAGCTGAGCTATGCTTCAAATTTCTTAAAGAACTAAACTGCTTTTCCCTTCGTTAAGGGGCTGCAAATATACGTGGAGAATTCTATTTTCCTAGCTTTTTTACAACCTTTTTATTTTTATCAAACGACTAGATTACGTCCTTGTTTTGTCTTAAAAAAGCAATAAAAAAGCCCCGCAAATTGCGAGGCTTTTGTGGAAGAGAGTGGAAGCACACGGGTTCGAACCGCGGACCCTCTGCTTGTAAGGCAGATGCTCTGAACCAGCTGAGCTATGCTTCCAATTTATTATTAAAGAACTTACCATTGGACCGCGAACTCTCCCGACTTTAGGTCGGGATGCTCTGAACCAGCTGAGCTATGCTTCCGTTTTTGTAAAGAACTGTACTGCGTTTCCCGCTAAGGGACTGCAAAGATAAGAGACCTAATCGATTTGGCAAAAACTTTTTGAGATATTTTTTAGTGCTAAGTATTGATGTGTTTTGATGAGTTTGAATAGCGAAGTTTATTCCGGCAACATGTGCCCTCTGGCACCAACGGTATAGGTTTTTCCGTCTGGTTCGCCAGACGGAAAAACAGCGCAACTTTGATCCAATAAATTGAGATTTTGCCTTTCAAGTGTACTTGCCATTGAAAGGGCGGGCCACCCATAATCTGTGCTCACCTTGAGCAGGTTAGGGGAATAATTCATGTCAAATTGATGCGATTGTAGCCTTGGAGGTAAGTTGCACAGTAAAGTGCGCAAAAAAATAACCCGCGAATTTCGCGGGCTATTTTTTATTTAAGAAGCAGGTCGATTTGACCATCCGGCAAATTAATTGCCTTCTTCTTCTTCAGCTTTTTTCAATTTATCCTTGATGGAAGCAAGTGCACCCAAATCGCCGAGGGTTGGTTTTTCAACCTTGCTCTGGATGTTCTTAACAGCCTTCTTGGTTTTTTCGTTCTCATTGGCCATTTCCTTACGAGCGGCATCTTTTTCCTCATTCTTGCTTTGTTCCCATACTTTCGAGTGAGAAACAAGAATGCGTTTGTCGTTGCGGTCGAATTCAATGATCATGAAAGGCAATGTTTCTTCAGCTTCTACATTGCTGCCATCTTCCTTGCGGAGGTGACGTGCAGGAGCGTAAGCTTCAAGACCGTACTGGAGCTGAACTGTAGCGCCCTTATCGTCCTTACGTGTTACGCTGCCTTCGTGAATAGAACCGAGTGGGAACACTGTTTCAAATGCATTCCAAGGATCTTCTTCCAGTTGTTTGTGACCGAGAGATAATTTGCGGTTTTCCTTGTCAATGCCGAGGATCATCACATCTATCTTTTCGCCAGTCTTTACAAACTCACTTGGGTGGTTGTAACGCTTGATCCAGCTAAGGTCGCTGATATGGATCATACCGCCGATGCCTGTTTCCAGTTCTACGAATACGCCATAAGGAGTGATGTTCTTAACTGTACCAGAGTGACGGCTATCCATAGGGAATTTATCTTCGATAGTTTCCCATGGGTCAGCAGAAAGTTGCTTGATAGAAAGGCTCATCTTGCGCTCATCCTTATCGAGGGTAACCACAACTGCTTCATGCTCTTCTCCAAGTTTGAAGAATTCCTTAGCATTGATTGGCTGTGAAGACCATGTGATCTCAGATACGTGAACAAGACCTTCAACGCCTGGCATAATTTCCAGGAATGCGCCGTAATCTTCAATGTTAACGACCTTACCCTTAACATGAGCACCTTCTGTAATTGCTTCTGGAAGGTTATCCCATGGGTGAGGAGTCAATTGTTTCAGGCCGAGGCTGATACGTTTCTTCTCGTCATCGAAGTCGAGAACAACCACATTCAGTTTCTGGCTGTTATGCAACACTTCGCTTGGGTGCGTTACGCGGCCCCAGCTAATGTCGGTAATGTAGAGTAAACCATCAACACCACCGAGGTCGATGAACGCACCGAAGTCGGTAACATTCTTAACAGTACCTTCAAGTACCTGACCTTTTTCAAGCTGGCCGATGATAACACTACGCTGCTGTTCTATATCGCTTTCTATCAGCGCCTTGTGGCTCACCACAGCGTTGCGGATAGTTTCGTTGATCTTAACAACCTTGAAATCCATTGTCTTGCCAACGTACTGATCGTAATCGGTAACAGGCTTAACATCGATCTGTGAACCTGGTAAGAAGGTTTCGAGGCCATGTACATCAACAATAAGACCACCCTTGGTCTTAGAAGTAATTGTACCTGTAACCACTTCGCCAGTCTTGTAGAAATCCACAATCTGCTGCCATGAACGTGCTGCACGTGCCAGTTTGCGGCTCAGGTGCAGGTGACCTTCACGGTCTTCTTTTTCCACTACCATTACTTCTACGAGGTCACCAATTTTGATGTTGGCTGTGTCGCGGAATTCATTGAGTGAAATAAGGCCATCTGACTTAAATCCGATGTTGATGATAACGTCGGTCTTTGTCATGCCTTCAATGGTACCCATCATCAATTCGTTCTCGTTGATTGCCTTGAAAGTGCTGTCATACACTTTGTCCAGTTTCACACGGTCTTCCTTGGCATAGGTAGCCACGTTCCTTTTGTCTACACTCCAGTCAAAATCATCATGAGAAGTTGTTGATGCTTCTTCATAATAACGACGCGAAGGGCGCACATAGGTTTCAGGAACATTGTTTGATTCCTGCTCTTCGAAAGCCTGCTGCTCATCTTCAGTCATGTGGACTTCAGCTGTAGCTGGTTCGGTAACTTCAGCAACTGGTGTTGCTTCTTGTGCTGCTACAGGCGCTTCATGGGCGGTTGCGGCAGTCGTTTGTACGGACTCGTCGTTTGTCGTTCCGGCTGTTTCAGAAATGTTTTGATTTTCTTCCAATTTTTTGGTCCTCCTTTTAAAGTTAATTTTTGGGAGTGCAAAGATAGGGGAATAAGTTGATAAGTTTGATCTTGATAAATATTTTATTTAGATGGGTTATTTCTAATGGTTGTTGGGTGTTTTACTAAGTCAAATGAGCTCAGTCTATATGTGTGGTGGGCGCTAAATATTTGAAATTTTAGCTAGTTGGAATTACAGTGTTTACGGTGGTTACAGCAAATTAAATTGAACAGTTTTTTATGCTATTTTCGCACTGAGGTGTTAAGGATTGGTGGTCTTTTTTCGGGTTGCCATCTTATTGTTTTTGCGCTCCTTATACTTATTGCAAGAAATGAGTACGGACAAAAAGGGGACTACGGTATTCAATTAAAAATGATTGTTCGATGGAAAATAGTATGGTTGGAAATAATAAAAGCAGGTTTTACGATATTCTCACCTATATATTTATATGTCTGCCGCCGCTTTTGTTTTTTATAATGGTGAACAAGTTTGCTGTAAATCTTCCGTTTCGTGATGACCATCCGGCAATATTGCAATTCCTTAATAATTTTAAAACGTCAAGCGGCGTTGATCGTTTCATGTTGATGGTGGCTCAGCATAATGAGCATCGGATATTTTTTTCAAGGGTAGTCTATGTCGTTTATTATTACATTTTTGGTGGCATAAACTTCAGAAATTTAATTTTCATTGGCGACATACAACTGATTTTTGTCCTGCTCATCACTATTCATTTTATAAGGAAAGCACTGCCGGATAACTGGAGGATGGCATCGGTATTAATGAGCCTGTTTATTTTTGATATTTCCGGTTCGATGAATATGACCTGGGCGATGGCGGGTATTCAAAATTGGGGTGTTGTGTTCTTCTTTTTTGTTAGTCTGTATTTTTATAGTTTCGATAAAAAGCCTTATTTATTTCTTGGGGCATTATTTCAGGCACTGGGTACTTTTTCCAGCGGCAATGGTACTATTGCGTCCTTTGCACTGGTACTTTATGCTTTATTAAGCAGGGACAGGCAGAAGATCATTTTTGCGGTTACCACGTTTTTTGTATTTACTTCTCTATACTTTATCCATTATGTACCGACTATAAGTCAGGCCCGGAGTACTGTAAAAATGTTATTTATTAACTACCTGTACCTTCTTGGCGGCCATGTTTACATAGGTATGAGAAGGTATAATGGTTATATGATGCAGCTATTGGGACTCTGTACTGGCATATGTCTGGTGTATCTTTTACCTGTGGGGAGGAAGTTAAAGGTGGAGCTGAAAAACCTTCCAATTGTTGCTATTCTTTTGTTTGTCCTTGGGACAATGACCTCAATGGTTTACATCAGGTTTGCAGGGCTGGGAGAAGTTACGCCCAGCAGGTATCTGGTCTACTGTAATTTTATACCGGGGATCATTTTTGTGTTTTATCTGATAAAGTTCAAGTCGCACAAATATCAAAAGCCTTTGATAATAACGTTCACGGTTTTGAGTTTGATTTGTTTTGAGCGTAATTTCAGGCTGGGGTATGGTGAACTGATGACCTGGCGGCATGACGTTATTCATAATGTACCAGATCCATTTACGCCGTGGGACCCCGTTGTAGAGCAGGCTACCAGGGTCCAGTCTTGCCAGTTGGGTATTTATTGCATTGATCGCGAATCGGCCAGGAAAGAAAACCAGTAGTCGGGTGCTGTTTGTTAAGCGCGCTGGTTAGTCTTCGAGGCTATTCACGTACAGTGTTTCCACTTTTGTACGCGCCCAGGGTGTTTTACGTAAAAATTTCAAGCTGGATTTGATGCTGGGGTCAACAGTAAAACAATTGATGCGCACTTCTTCACTCAGCCGTTCCCAGCCATATAGGTCTACCAGGTGTGTAAGTATCGCTTCCAGTGTTTTGCCGTGTAACGGATTGTTAGGCTGGGTTTCGTTCATTTTTGAGGCTTTTGGGTGTTTGTTCTTTGTATAAAGGTCTGTTGAAAATTATTGCCGGGTTTTAAAATATCTATTCAAACTGTCGGAAAAAATACGGGCTCCCTGGTAGTTGAGATGAACAAGGTCGGTATAGCAAGTATCGGGGAAGGGCATGTTTCTATAGTCGATGAAGGGTACTTCTTTAAATTGGGTATGGAGCAGATTCATGAAAATTTCCTCATTTTGGCTTTTCCAATCTTTATGTTCCGGTGTACGCAGGAACATTATTTTTACATTTTTTGAGTGGCAGAGATCTACTATTTTATGCAAGTACTCAATTTGCCAGGGGGAAGTGGTCATGGCCTCTTCCTGATACATACG
>CANCOG010000342.1 GCA_947379685.1 Flavipsychrobacter stenotrophus
GGCACCAATGCAACAATAGTACAGTCTGCAAGGCCGGCTATTTCCACTTCGCTTTGCCCTACACCTACCGTTTCAACTACAATAATGTCGAACGGTGCTTCTTTCACCAGTTCAGTGATCTCAATGATCTTGCTGCTTAGTCCGCCCAATGCGCCGCGCGATGCCAATGAACGAATGAAGAGATTTGGGTTGGTATAAAATTCACTCATTCTTATGCGGTCACCCAGCAGGGCGCCGTAATTAAATGGCGAAGATGGGTCAACCGCTATCACTGCAATTTTCTTTTGTTCATTGAGCCAGTGTTTGAGCAGTGCGTTCACCATAGTACTCTTACCTGCTCCCGGAGGACCCGTGATGCCAATAATGGGCGTGTTTGATGGGCGCAGGTTGGTCATTAACCAGTCGTATCCGCTCAGTTCATTTTCAACAATAGTTACCCCACGTGCCAGGGCCAGGAAGCTTCCTGCTTTTATCTCATCGTGAAGTTGATTAATATTGCCGCGCACTAAAATTGTGTTTTGTCCGTTAAGGAAATCAGTTCCAGACCGAAATCGTGAATAAACTTGTGAGCAAAAGTAGTTTTCTAAATAATAAGAAGTTAGACAAGTCTGATATTGCTATTGTTTGCATATTGCTGATGTTCGGAGGCTTCCTTGTTTCCCGCCTTTTTTTATCGCTGGGCATGATCCTTTTTGGCATAAATGCGCTTTGGAATGTGAACCCTAAACGCTGGCTGCAACAGAAATACTGGTTGCTGGGTTGTGCGTGGGTAGCCATGTATGGGCTGAGCTGGTTTTGGAGCGAAGATAAAGAGACATGGGGTGTTATGTTTCAGCTCAAGTTACCTGTCCTGTTGCTTCCGCTTTCCTTTGCGTTCACTCCTCGTTTTTCAGCCAGGCAGTTGCAAATGCTCACAATATGTATTGCAACCATGCTTACAGCCGGGGCTGTTTACAGTTTATCCTTCCTTGTTTTCAATTATGCACACTACCTTAAAGAGTATAACGTTTCGCATATTATCCCTACTCCTGTATACAATGAGTATATAAGTTTCAGCGCTTGTATATCCATATTTATTGCCTGGTGTGTGTTTCTCTGGCCCCGGTTGGATTCTGCCAAAGTAAAGTGGCTCCTCGGTGCTGCAATGGTTTTCCTGGCGGTATATATACATATACTAGCTTCCAAAAGTGGCCTCGTAGATTTTTATTTATTTATCGTATCGTGGACAATTTACATTGTCGTTTCCAGGCGAAGCCTTTTGGGCATTGCTTTTTTGGTGGCGATACCATTCATCTTTATAGCCGCAGTAAAATATATACCAACATTACATGAGCGAAAAGTGCATGTGGTCTATTCGTGGTATGTGTTTAAGTCTGGCGACAAGACCGGCAAGTTGGGCGACCTTTCGCGATTATTTTCATATGACATCTCCACAAAATTGATAGCAGAGCATCCTGTAGTCGGGGTTGGTACAGGTGACATGCTCAGCGAAATGAAAACCGGCTATACGCGCTGGTACCCCCAGGTTACAGAGGTCACCAACAAATTAATACCTCATAACCAGTTTTTAACCGTCGCGCTGGGATGTGGCATCCCGTGTGCAGTAGTTTTTGCCCTATGGGTATTTTTTCCGCTCTCCAGGCTTAAAAGAAACCGCGAGAGCTTTTTCTTCTTCGCCATCTGGATGATCCTTTTGTTTCATCTAATGATCGAGCCCTACCTTGAAGGCCAATTTGGAGTGTTTTTGTATGTGTTTTTCCTGCTGTTGTTTTGGCATAATTTGCCTCAAGTAGATCGTGATATTCAAAAGGGTATAAGATCGGATAAAAATTAATGGCTGCTGCTCCGGCAATGACAAAAGGTCAGTTTTCATTGTATGTCTGGCATGATATTATGCTATCTAGTGTCAGCATGACGTTTTGTAAGTTCAAGTTTAACAAATTAGATTTCATGCTTCATGGTGGTGGAAATTGATTGTGCTATACTGCAAGCCTATTGGGAGCGATATTAATCGTTAGTTAAAATGCGATAAAATGCCCACACTAAGTACATCGAAATGATGAATTTAGGTATGTGTATCAGGTTGAAAACTGCTTCCAAATATTGGGCATTCTTTTTGATGTACTTCATTGATGCCGTGTAATTGTAACTAAATCATGCCAGTGAATTAATATGGCTGAAATTAAAATTCGATTAGTAAGTGTAAGTCTGTTATTAAAACATTGTTTTATGTTGTACAAAATAATTAAATTGCGCTCAAATAAAATTTTCATGAAGAAAAGTGTATTATTTTTTAGTATCGTTTTTGGCCTGAGTTATTCCTCTATCGCTCAAACAGAAACACCAACAGAAACACCTTCAATTGATCCACAGAAGAAGTTTGACAAGCAAATCCTTCCTGTTGTGGCGAGGCCAGATCAGGGGGAATTCATAGGTTTTCGTAATCCCGCGTCTGCTGATCTGAAATGGTTGCCGTCGCTTACGAAAATTTCAAAAAACGAAAGTGAAGACGAAGAAGCGCTGGAAAAAATAAAGGAAGCAAAAGAAAGGCTTCGTGAAAGCTACCGTCAGAATAATACTGATCAAACCGCCGAGAAAACAACAGCTCTCACCGGGCCAACCTTAGGTACAAATTTTGCAGGTATTGATAATGGTGGAGGAAGTACTCCATTAGACAATTCAATCGCTATATCGAATGGAGGGAAGATCGTTGCGATGGTTAACTCTAAAATAAGATATTATACTACAACAGGTACTTATACTTATACGAATGACCTGCCTACACTTGTAGGCGATGCATCTTTAAGTACGAATATGTGCGATCCAAAGGTGATTTATGACGTAGTAAAGGACAGGTTTATTATTTATATGCAAACCTGCGATGCAACCGCAGCGAGTTCTAAAGTCATTTTAGGATTTTCGAAGTCTAACGACCCTGCTGCAGGGTGGTACTTCTACAAGCTGACTGGTAACCCATTAGGTGATGCATCATGGTTTGACTACCCTAAAATGGCCGTTACTACCGCAGAATTTTTTGTAACTGGTAATTTGTTCCACGAAGGATCAAATTCCTTTAACCAGGCAGTGATCTACCAGGTTGACAAGAATGCATGCTATTCAGGTGGAGCGCTCAGCTGGCATTATTGGCCTGTAGGTGGAGGAGCTTTCACAATTCTGCCTGTTTCCTATGGTATGACTGGTAGCTATGGTCCCGGAATGTACGCGGTTAGTACTCCTGGTGATTATTTCGGCCTATATCAAATTAAGTTATACAACATTACTAATACAAAGGCTTCTGGAACTGCAGTCTTAAATGTTTACGACGTAACTACTACCGCCTATGGCCCGGCAGGTAATGCTGACCAACAGGGTACCTCTCATACACTGAATACAGGTGATGCAAGGGCACTAGACGGTTTCTTGTTGCGCGGTAAAATCCACTTTGTATTTAATACTGATGGCGGCGGCGGATATTGCGGTATTAATTACAATCGCCTGGACATAAAGACATTGACCAATCAATCAACTACCTACGCCCACTCTGGCACTTCTGATGTCTGTTATCCGGCTCTTGCCGCAATGACAAACGACTCCAATGACAAGTCCGTGATTATTGCCTATAACGAAACGTCGACGACTTTTTATCCCCGGACAATGGCAATAAGCGTGAGCAATAACTTTGCCTGGTCAACTCCACTTATTGTGAAAGCAGGAACTGGGTATGTTAATTATGGTTTTGGTGGTGGAACAGACCGCTGGGGCGATTATACCGGCATGTGTAAGAAATACAATGATGTGCCTGCTACGTTATGGATGGCTGGTATGTATGGGAATACAAGTCATACATGGTCTCAGTGGATTGCGCAGTTAACTGGCAAAACCAACATAGGTGTGCCAACGGTAAGTGAAGAGTCTGTAGATGTAAAAGTATTCCCTAACCCCGTTGTCGATATTTATAATATCTCTTTCAAGCTTAAAGAGCGCCAGGAATTAACTATTGTTATTACCGATATGCAGGGCAAAGTAGTTAAGGATCTGTACAAGGGTATTGCTGAAGCCGGAGACAATGTGTTTACTTTTAATAAGGCAAACCTGAGTACCGGTGTGTACTTCCTGAATATTGCTGGTGATTCTAAATTCCTAAAAACTGAAAAAATTGTCATTGAAAATAAATAATAGTCGCCTGGTCAAATTTGTCTTTGCTGTTTTCCTGGCTTCCTTTTCCTTTGGAGCGTTTGCCCAGGGTGAAAAGAAACCGGTAACTCCAACGGCTGCTCAGGGTGAACTTGTAAAGCCGGTCAAGAAAAAGAAGCACAAACACAAACATGTTCGGAAAGCGAAGCATGCAAAGCGGATTGAACACGTTCAGCATTCAGCAGATGACAAAAAACTGCAGGAAATAAAGGAACAAAAAGACAAGTTAAGAAAAAAATAATAAATAGCTACAGGGGTTGCATGATGCGATCCCTGTTTTTTTATTGATGGCTTCGTGCCAAAAGCATTACAAGTTGGCCCAACTTTTTCTTACAACAGCATCTAAAAAAGCAGAAATGAAGTATTGCCTTTTCTTGGTTTTTTTCTGGTTTATTCCAGCTGCCATTTTTGCCCAGCAAGCTGTTGTCGTCGCTCAGGGTACTTCGGTCGAACAGTTGAAAACAACGGCCGAGTTAGAGCATTATGCTGGCTCGGCCCGAACATTGCTTGTTACCGGTGCGGGTGACGGCGGGCTATTTTATTACACAAAGGAAAAGCACTCTATCGATAATGGCGTTGTTTTCAAGGGACCGGATAAAGGCTATTGGGTACGACAATATGACGAAGCAGGCCCCGTTGATGTGGCGTGGTTTGGCGCGAAAATGGATAGTGTAACTGATGACGGGGAAGCACTGAAGCGAGCTTTAAAATATCCGCTGATCAGGATATCCGGTAATCTTTCCATTAGCGGGAAGCTGTTTTTGCCAGAAGGAAGAACAGTGGAATTCACTTCAAAGGGTAGTGTTACCATAACCGATACCAATGCACTCCGGATCAATTCATTTATTAAGGCCAATGATTACCAGTGTTTGTTTCGCGGTAGCAGGAAAGTCCTTTTTGGCAGCGAAGCTGTGCCCTATGTTTCGGCTTGCTGGTTTGGGGCTATTGCTGATTGCCGCGCTTTCAGCAGAGGTAAGGGTACAGATAACTTACAAGCTATTCAATTGGCATTAAATGCAGCTCAAAAAGTATCGGAAGTTTTTCTGCCGCCTGTTTCTTCGGCATTCTCCTATCGCATTACTGCCACATTAACTATTTCAAAAAAGCTTCATTTCTTTTCGTTCCGCTTTCGTGGGGGAGGAACAACGATAACCAACAGTGCCGACGACAGGGCATCAACTATTTTTGCAGATTTTACGGAAGGGTCGGCAGTCAATGTGCAGGGAAGCCGGCGGGTTTACCTGAGTGATTTTAGTGTACATGGCATCAATTCCGCTCCCCGTAAGCTGGGTTCATATGATACGATCAATATCAGGCCAGGTGTCAATGATCCATCATTGTTCCTTAATCCCGGCATAGAGAGATCGTATGCCGGCATAACAACCGATGCGGAGAAAGATAGTAAGATTTGGAGTGCAGATGTGGTTTTTGAACGGCTGCAAGTGGAAGGGTTTAATATAGGCATAGGCATATCTCAGGCGGGCCACTATCAGGGAGACCGGATGCGGGTGGAAAATACCCAGATCAACGAATGTGTAT
>CANCOG010000343.1 GCA_947379685.1 Flavipsychrobacter stenotrophus
CAATGATAGAAGCAAAAGCCGATAAATTAGTCTTCAATGTAGAGAACAGTATCAATGCTACTGGCAGCAACGCACTTGAATTGCTCCGTAAAAGCCCCGGCATGATGGTTGATAACAATGAGAACATTTCCATGCGCGGCAAGAACGGCGTAAAAATATACATTGACGGTAGGATGACCCAGCTGGATGCAAAAGACCTCGCTACCTACCTCAAGAGCATCAATAGTAATGATATAGAGGCTATTGAGATGATCAGCAACCCAAGCGCGAAATTCGATGCAAGCGGTAACGCTGGCATTGTAAATATCAGGCTGAAAAAGAACAAGAAGATCGGCACGAATGGTTCAGTCAACATGAACTATGTGCAGGGGATGTATCCAAAAGAGAATGGCTCCGTAAACCTCAACTACCGCGATAAAAAGGTGAATATATTCGGCAACCTTGGCGTCTATAATGGCATGTATCACAGCACACTAGACCTTGACCGGTATCAAAAAGACAGCGGTTACATTCAAAGGAGCTATACGAATAACAGCGATCGTGGGGCCGGAGGCAAAGCAGGGATTGACTATTTTATCAGCGACAAGCAAACACTGGGTTTTTTGCTGACTACCAACATCAGCGATAACTCCTCAAAAAGCACAAGTAATACTAACATTTCTAACCCTGACGGTGCATTTAACAGACGGCTCACCGCTTTCAACGACGTACCCGGCAGCCATACGAACAACAATATTAACCTCAACTACAAATATGCGGACACCAATGGCCGCGAACTGAACATTGATGCGGACTACGGCTTGTTTAGGGGCCGCAAAACCAGCCTGCAGCCCAACTACTATTACGAAATCCATAATGCCCTTACAAGCAGCGTTATCAATCAAACCTATGCCCCGACCGATATTGACATCTACACGCTAAAGGCTGATTATGAACAAAAATTGGGGAAAGCAAAACTGGGCTTGGGGGGCAAAACAGCCTTCGTAAGGACTGATAACACGTTCGACTTTTACAACGTGATACAGAACCAGCCTGTTATGGCCGGCGACAAGAGCAATAAGTTTCGCTACCTGGAGAATGTGAATGCAGCCTACCTAAACTATTCAAGGCCATTGAGCACCAAACTGAGTATGCAGGCCGGTCTGCGTGCGGAAAACACCAACAGCAACGGCTACCTTACCCGTGCCGATGGGAAAAACCAGGCCGATGATACCGTAACAAAATCCTACATTGATTTGTTCCCGAGTGCAGCTCTAACCTGGAACATCAACGAAAAAAACTCTTTAAATCTCACCTACAGCCGCAGGATAGACCGTCCAACCTATCAGGACCTAAATCCTTTTGAGAATAAAATAGATGAACTTACTTACGAAAAAGGCAATGCCTTCCTGAGGCCACAATATTCAAATATTGTGGAACTCACCCACACATTTATGGGCTTTGTAAATACAACTTTAAGCTACACTCACGTACACGACTATGCCACTATGGTAACCGACACAGCAGGAAATGCCAGCTATATACAGCAACGCAACCTCGCCACCCAGCAAATTGTATCCCTTAACCTTGGCCTCCCTATCCCTATCGCAAAATGTTGCACCGGCTACGTTAACCTGTGGTACAACTATCAGATGTTCGAGGGCACTATCAGTAACGCAGTCGTTAAGATAAACATGCCTTCTTATGGCGCATACGCCCAACAGAGTTTCAATCTCGGCAAGGACTACTCAGCGGAGATAAGCGGCTGGTATAGCGGTCCCGGAATATGGGGAGGCACCTGGCGCACCAAGCCCATGGGCAGCCTCGACTTAGGCGCACAAAAGCAATTCCTTCATAAAAACGCTACTATAAAACTGAGCATTACAGATGTCTTCTTTACCGGCAACTGGCGATCAGAGAACAACTTTGGCGGACTAAGAGTAAGCGGAACAGGGCGGGAGGAATCACGAACTGTCCGTTTAAGCTTTAATTATCGCTTCGGTAGTGCCCAGATAAAGGCAGCCCGTGACCGACGCACAGGGCTTGAGGACGAAAAGAACCGCATAAAGGGAAAATAGATAGAATCCGGCACAGGAAAAATCTTCGGAAAATTAACCACCGTATGCAGCTACCTTTTACATTTGTAAGTGGTATCAGGAAGCCTTCCAGACAGTAATCGTCTGCGTTGGTAAGGCTGCTCAAAACCCCGAAAATATATCCGCAACTGTGCAACTTACTGAAGAACAAATACTGGCTCTCGCACCCGATGACGCTTCCCGAAAAGCGGGCAGAGAATTGAGCAACCCCGGTAAGTGGGTGAGCCGGGGCTGCGACGAAGCTGCACTTTGGGGTGAATGCAAGGGAAGTGGCTCGAAACCCTACCAAACCCAGATCGACCTGAGCCAGATCGCTTTTAAGTGTTCCTGCCCCAGCAGAAAGTTCCCTTGTAAGCATGGCCTGGGCTTACTGCTATACCGCTCCAAAAATCCTGCTGATTTCACCGAAACAAACCAGCCTGCATGGGTAGCAGAATGGCTGGGCAAGCGATCAGAAAAGGAAGAAAAAAAGGCGGAGAAAATCGAGAAACCGGTAGATGAGGCTGCTAAGGCCAAACGCCAGCAAGCAAGGTTCGAAAAAGTAAATGACGGAATAGAAGAACTGCTTTTATGGATAAAGGACATCATCCGTAATGGCATAATAGGCGTACCTGAAAAGGGTAATGCCTATTGGCTGAACATGGGTAAGCGCCTTGTTGATGCACAGGCAGGGGCCCTGGCTGGTATGGTTAATGATCTTTCGACCATTAACTACTACAATGAAGGCTGGCAAACAATCTTTCTGGATCAACTTCTGAACATATACATGGTGGCCGAGGGGTACAGAAATATCGAAACCTTGCCCCCTACCCTACAGCAGGATGTACGCTCCCTGGTAGGTTTTAACCAGAATCAGGAAGAAGTAAAAGCAGCAGGAACATTGCGCGATGATTGGTTCATACTCGGCAGGCAAACTGAAGATGAAGCCCAGCTCACCATTGAGCGCAACTGGTTGTTCGGTATGCATTCCGGCAGGTACGCACTTGTGCTCAACTTCTTTGTGAAAAGCCAGCCCAAAGACAATCCGCTCATGCCAGGAACTACTATAGACGCTGAGCTGGCATTTTACCCTTCTGCCACGCCGTTAAGGGCGCTGATTGCGGCCCAGCATGGCATTAAGAAGAACGTTATGCCCACCGGTGTAAGTGGATGGCAGCAGGTAGTTACGACTCAGGCGGCAAACTTGTACGTTGCGCCTTTTGCTATGACACTGCCGTTTATCGTACAAGAATTACGCCCGGTGAATTACAACAAAAAATGGTGGCTGCAGGACAGCGAAAATAAAATGATGGAAATGACGCTCCCGGAAAGTAAACTATGGAAACTTGTTGCTATAAGCGGAGGCAATTTCCTGCCTACGGCTATTGTGGGAGCGGGTACAATATTTACGCCGATTGGCGTTTGGTATAACAATGAATACAAACTGATATAATGGAATTCTGGAACCAGGTAATCAATACTGCACTGCTGGGCACTGGTAAAAACCAGCGTCCCATCAGCAATTTGCCTGAACCCCTGGAAGCACTCGCGGTGCATCTGGCCAACGACCACGAAACCGACCGTGAAGAACAATATTTAAAATTGGCGGCCACCGCGTCCATCTACCGGAAATGCGGCACAGAACCTTTAAGAACAGAACTTTCCGATTTCACATCAGCAGAAGAAGAGCCACTCGCCTATTGCACCCCCGCTATGCTTAAAGTGCTGAACAGTGCGCTTTTTGAGGGTTGTATGCCGCTGGTCTTTATGTGCCTCAGGCTGTGTAAACAAAAGCAACGGATTGTTGAACCAGAGCTCTTGCCTCAGTTGCTGGATATTGCACAGGGCTACGAAAATAACAGGACACTTGTGATGGACTGCTGCGGAAAAAGAGGCGAATGGCTGTGTAGTTTCAATGAGAAATGGGCCAAAATAATTCCTGAACCAGAAGAGGAAATTTGGCAAACGGGGACGGTAGGCCAAAGAAAAATACTGCTGCAACAAATACGACACCGGGACCCTGAACTGGGACGCACCTGGCTGCAGCAAACCTGGGATCAGGAAACTGCTGCTACCCGAACAGAATTAATTGGTGCCATGGAAATCAATGCAGGTGCGGGTGACATCCCCTGGCTGGAAACGCTGTTGCAGGAAAAAAGCAAAAAAATAAAGGACGAAGCCATAAGGCTACTGAAACTGATCCCCGGCTCTGTAATAGTAGAATTGGCATGGCAGGCTGCCGGCAGGGCCGTTACGTTGAAGAAGGAAAAAGGCTTTTTCGGCATCGGTGCTAAGACAAAAATAGAAATTCAATTACCCCTTGCTATTCCCGAACAGTTGTGGCAAATGGGCATTGAAAAACAAAGCAACGACAATAATTATACCGACGATGAATACCAGCTCTTTCAACTACTGAAGTACATTCCACCGCATTATTGGGAGCAGCACTTCAGTGAAAAGCCAGAACAGGTGATCGCGCACTTTGTAAAAGCCAGTGAGACCGATAAATATACTGGTGCCATTGCCATGCAGGTCATCAAGTCTAAGAATGCAGAGTGGGCCATGCATATTGCCAATAGTGGCCGGCTGTACTTCATTGAAATTGTTAACTTGCTGCCCGAAGAAAAACGGGAGCCATTCTTGCTCAAAGACTTTGGCCAGCACCAGCAAAAAATGGTAGAATACGCGCAGAATTTCGCCGGACAATGGAGCGAAGCACTTACTAAAGCAGTATTTAATATTACTGCCCGCTCCCCATATCTTTATGGCAAGAGCTATTACAAAGAACACATTGAACGCATACCCGTTGCCGCAATCGACTGGCTCAACGAGATTCAGCCAGAAGACAAATATGCAGCAATGAACTGGGGCACTTGCAAAGATTACATTATCAGGCTCAACGAGATCAAACAAAACATAGAACACGCTTTTAAAAACGCATAATTCATTATCATGTCCACAATACTCAGGCAGCACGCAGAACAGCAATACGCACAGGAACTGGAAGAGCTTCAAAAAAATGATTCGGGCCAACGCCCGGAGAACTGGAAGCTTTCACCGCAGTCCGTTGTCACCTACCTCATGGGCGGTACACTAGCGAACGGTTTTGAGGTCTCCCCCAAGTACATTGGCGCAAGAAGGCTGATAGAAATAGCAGTGGCAACACTTACTACCGACAGGGCTTTGCTGCTTTACGGCTTGCCTGGTACCGCCAAAAGCTGGGTAAGCGAGCACCTCGCTGCAGGCATAAGCGGAGATTCTTCCATGGTGGTACAGGGCACCGCCGGCACCAGCGAAGAATCGATTAGATATGGCTGGAATTATGCACGACTATTGGCGGAAGGGCCAAGTGAAAAGGCCCTCGTAGAAACACCTGTTTTACGTGCTATGAAGGAAGGCAAAATCGCCCGTATTGAAGAACTGACGCGCATTGGCGCCGATGTGCAGGACTCACTCATCACTATTCTCTCCGAAAAATTCCTGCCCATACCGGAACTGAACACGGGCGTACAGGCCATAAGAGGTTTCAACATAATTGCCACCGCCAACAACCGGGATAAAGGAGTCAACGAACTGTCCAGCGCACTTAAGCGCAGGTTCAACACCGTTATACTCCCGCTGCCCGAAACTATTGAAGAAGAAATGGACATCGTCAGCCAGCGTGT
>CANCOG010000344.1 GCA_947379685.1 Flavipsychrobacter stenotrophus
CTTAGTAAAGGCATCCCATACCAAAGACTGCTCTGCATTAAATTCCCTGGTGATGTATACTGTTTTCGCAGTTTTGTCAACATTAAAATCAAATAGCAAAGCGTTCATTTTTTCTGTGCTTTAATTACATTTAATAATTGGTCTAGTTGGTTAAATTGGGTTTCCCAACTCCGTCTGAATTGGGCTAACCAGTGGTCAAATTCCTGCATTTTTTTCGGGTTAAAGTGATAGTGAATTTCCCTGCCCGACTGCTCAGGCCTTATCAAATCGCATTCCTGCAACACCTTGATATGTTTGGATACAGCCTGCCGGCTCATATCAAATTTTTCCGCCAATACCGTTGGCGTTAATGCCTGAGCGGCAATCAAAGTCAAAATAGCCCTGCGAGTAGGGTCTGCTATAGCCTGGAAAATATCTTGCTTCATTGTGCATTGAATTAATTACGCAACCTCTAGGTTGCAAATATATGCGCAGCTTTTGAGTTGCGCAAATTTCCTGACAATTTTTTTTACACCAGACAGCGCGCGCCGCAAACCCCACCTGTACGGGCACAACCATTCACAACCCGAAGCGCTAAGCACACGCTCCCCTCCCGATAACCATCGTGGATCGAAAAGGCGTGGGACCGAATTTTGCGTCCCTCTGGCTTTGTCATTCTGAGCGCAGCGAAGAACCCCTTACATCTCGTTCTTGCCCACCAACTGTAGGCTCCCTTTAGGACGGGGGGTATACAACTCCCTCAAGCACCAACCCAGGTGTCCCTCATTTCAAAAGTGTGGGACACCTACCCGCACCTCGCCTGCCCGGCCTCGGCGCGGCTCTTGCTCCCAACCCGTCATTGTAACGAAGGAAGCAAACTCACATCTCGCCTGCCCAGCCTCGGCAGGGCTCTTGCCCTCAAACCGTAGGCTCCCTTTAGAGCGGGGGTAAACAACAGGGCAAATAACATGTCATCACTCCGCTAGGAGTGAAAGCTTTATAGCCCCTGGTGCAACCAGGGGTAAAAACAAAAAAATAACACGCACCCCGTAGGGGGGCCACAATCGGCCACATTGCTTGTCTTCCGAAGGCAAATGCCCGTGTACCCACTGGTCGCAGCGCCCTTGCGGCAGGGGATCAATTTCAGAGCACACCGATAATGAATAAGCTAAAAAAGATGATGCCAATTAGAAAGTAGACATGGATGAAGTTGCCAAGACGCCCAACTTTAATGGGGAATGAATCAAATATTGCCATCTTATAGACATCATTTCCTCCGATTGAGATTTTGTCCTTCGACAGGCGCAATTGAACAGAGGGCAACCCACATAATAAAAACGTAGCCAATATTATTGAAGTGGCGAAAAATGAAAGAGTGAAAATACCGCAGAACTGGTATAATTCAGGTATTGCTCCCCTGTCTTTGAATATAAATCCCATGGCAGCTATTGCGCCTGTCTGCAGGCCAGTGATCCAGGTTGTAAATGAACTGATACGATTTACGGCCTCAACCGCACTTTCATAAGTGGCGTTGATATTTGTCGAAGGTCTTTTTGGTAACAAGGTCAGCTTTCTAAATAGAGTAGCTGCGACAAAGTAAACAATCAATAAAACCAATACAAGGCCCAGGAAAGCGCCGACACGATTATCGATAAAAAAGTAGACAAGATGCATCATATTGTTTTTTCTGTTGGAATTAAATACTTGTTTATTGGACAGACAGGCTTCCCAAGTCGACAGTCGACAACATTCGACCATTAGGATCTACTGCAGCCACAGCCATTATTTTCTCTCCTTCCTAAGACGCTCAATAAACTGCTCCACTTTTTTTTCCAACGGGAATTTTGGGTCTTTATCAGGATCATAAGGGGGTAACTCAGGAATCACCCACTGGTCGAAGGATGTCCTTCGTCCGCCCTTTCTGGAAGCATTTGCTTCCGAAAGGGGCCACTGGTCGCAGCGTCCCGCTGCGTCCTACCTCATGCAAGCGTCCGCTTGCGAAACTAACTTATATCCCATTTTGGCACCCGCCAACCCCTGTCCCGCACCTTTTTGCGGGAGGGTCATAACATGTAATTCTGTGCACCCAAAAATTCTTAAAATTCTGCCCCAATCAGGACGTATTCGTTTTCGGAAAGCTCCCGTTGCCTCTAGTCTTCCAAAACAGAACAATAAAATAATAAGAAATAAAAGTTGGGCGTATGTCTCCGACTACGTCCTCGCGGGTAGCAGTCTCTGACTGTCGTGTATATTGTGCTATGGAACAACCCACTGGTCGAAGGATGTCCTTCGTCCGCCCTTTCTGGAAGCATTTGCTTCCGAAAAAGGCCACCGGTCGCAGCGTCCCGCTGCGTCCTACCTGATGCAAGCGTCTCGCTTGCGAAACCAACCCATCACCAATTGTTGCACCCACTAACGCCTGTCCCGCGCCTTTTGCGGGAGAGTGCTAACATGTAATTCTGCGTAAAGCCATCTTGAAAATCCCTTAATCCCCTAAAAATCAAGGTTCAAACAGCACACCATCAGCTAATTTGCTAATCAGCACATCCGCTAATTAAATCCCTACTGTGCAAACAAGAACCTCAACGTCAATCCAGCCTTCGTATTGCTCGTCGGGTACGACGTCGATACATACGGTATCGTTTGCTGCCTGTCGAAGAAGAAATGCAGCGTCAGGTTTTTATTCACCGAGTAATCTATCGAAGGTGAGATACGAATCACTTTTTGTCCCCTCGAGGTCACCGTGATATTATTGGAAAGGAAAGTATTGCTCGTCCGGTCATCACGCAAACCAATATCCAGCTTACCAATCAGCTCATTTTTCAGCTTCTGAACACCAAAGAACTTGATCGGCAGTTTCACACCCTTCTTCCTGAAGCCCATACCGATCACATACTCAGTGCTGGTATTTTCACTGATCTGGTAATCAATAAGACTCAGACTCGCCGACTTCGATTTCCTCACTTCGAACTTCGCAGTCAGGTTATTTTTGAACGCCGCATCAAATCCGATCAACGGATTAAAATTCTGATTGATCGTCACATTCGGCACCTGGAAGAACGGAATGTAGTTGTGAGAATTCGAGTCAATGAACGATGGATACCCCAAACCATAAAGATCCTGGAACAACAACGACGAATTGAAATTGTTCATCGACATAGTACCTGTGTAGCCATGGTTGATCACGAAATTGTTCATAATGCCAGAGAACAAAGGCAGCTTGCTCAGCCCATTATACGTCACTTTCCAGTTAGGCAACGGAATAAAGTACTTGAACGGATTATCCTGCACCGCGTTATGCGTATAGTCAACCAGCGCCTGAGATTCAGCAGGCTTGCCCGAGTACGCCGCAATAAACGACGGCACAAGTACATCCTGCGAGAACTGCGTATACCCCTTCGTGAATTGCGGGTTAGCCGGGTCCGGAATACCATTGGTATAAGGGTTGCTCGTACCTACACGCTTCGATATCACCTCCCTGTTCGCCATGAACTGAGTATACACGCTCGACCCAACACCTGTATTCTTGAAGATCGTATTAATTGCAATGTAGCTGATATTGAACGACCCGCTCTCATACGGATTGAAGTGATTGAACACACCGGTACCTGTATCCTGGAACAACTCACTGTGCGACTTACTGAACGTCTTGGTTAGCGAAAGATCCACCCTGAAATCCTTGAAAGGAGCCAATGTAGCTGTACCACTCAGGTTCTGCGAATAAGTCTGCTGGAACTGAGCATTGAACAGCTCATCCCGCGAAAGTTTACCTTCGTTGGCCTTCTGTTCCAGCCAGGCTTTATTAGGCTGATAACCATAAACAAAATTATATCCCGGCGCAGCTGAGTAGTTATTCACACCCATAAAGCGCGTGCTATCCATATAACCCGGCAAAATTGTTCCTGCAGTCTGTGTATAGTTAACCGTTGCACGGGTCAGCATCGTTAGCACATGACCGCCAATCATCTCCACCTGGTTCAGTTCCGGCAGTATTGCCCTGCGGGCCTTGCGCTTAGCCTTGCGCGCCTTACGTTTCTTTTTCTTTTCAGCCTTGGCCTTGGCCTTGTCTATCTGCTCCTGGGCATCCACAAGCGAGTCAAGCTGCGCATCGGTCATTCCGGCAGTATTCACACCCTCAAAAACATTCGTAAAGGCACCACCTGTTCCGCCACCATTATTACCGCCATTGTTGCCACCGCCATTATTATTACCACCACCAGATGTTCCACCGGTAGTACCGCCACCGGTGCTTCCACCGCCATTCTTACCACCACCGTTTTTACCTCCGCCTGGCAAGCCGCCACCTGGGCCACCCGGACCGCCACCTGGCAATCCACCGCCTGGGCCGCCCATACCCGGACCTCCGCCTGGTGTACCGCCACCCTTGGTTCCTCCGCCGGACAAACCGCCGCCAGGACCACTTCCGGGGCCGCCACCACTACCGGGAGCACCACCTGAATTATTGCCTGAATTGCCACCGCCAGAGTTACCTCCACCGGAATTTCCGCCACCGGAATTTCCGCCGCCCGCGTTACCGCCACCGGAATTTCCACCACCAGAGTTACCTCCTCCAGCAGTTCCGCCACCAGGGCCACCACCCGAAGGTCCGCCACCGGGTGCTCCCCCACCAATAGTACTTGTGCCAGGGGCACCAGTGCCTACATCATCTACAAAGCCACCGGTATTAATTGCACCGGGAAGGCGCTTCAAATCTTGTATCTTAGGTCCTGAGCCACCACCGGGGCCCTTGTCCTGCTTGGTATCTGGTGGGCCACCCGGAGGAGCTCCGCCACCACCTTCCTTCCTTGGTTTGGGCTTCGCTGAAAGCGCACGCATCCACCGCCACTTATTATATAACTGGCTAAAGTTGAGATCTCCCGTTATCTGCTTGGTATTGGTATTGCCAATCGTATTGCCCTGTAATCGCGCAACTGGTGCCGCACCTGCCCAGTTATAGTTGGCCGAATAACTCAACTTGAGGTTCATCCAGTCCGTGAGCGGTAACTTCCCAAGCGGAACATTATAGGCACTGTTAAACGTTTGGTTGAAAGACGTATTGTGCCCGAACGTAGCCATCACAGCCAGAAGTGAGTCCTTCTTATGTGCCGAATTTATACGTCCGTATGGCTCGTCTATCCTCGCTATATTGGTTGCCGTATAGTCAAGCGACAGCGACTTTGTCAACTCCCAGCGCAGGTTATACACCCTATTCCAGTTGAATATTTTGTAGAAAGTCGAAGGCAATTTGTAGGCACTGCCGTCATCAACATTCCTGACCCTTGTCTCCTGCGAAAGCCGGTTAAGGTCATTACGAACCGAAAAGTTAGAAGGCAGCGGATTAAAGTTAAAATCCTTCACCAGGTTCACCCATTTCGATTTCCACTTGATCACTTTCTTGAACGGCTCAATGGTCTTGGTCTTCAGCGCATACACATACCCCATCCCAAACTTTTGCGTATTCACATCATCAAACTCCACAAACGGGTTATGCTTGATCTGGTCATTATAAGAATAAGTAAAGTCGAAATTCTTTATGCTCCATGGCATCCGTATCTTTTTCGCCGCCCCGGCTGTATTGCCATTAATGCGCACATTCGTCAGGTTAAAGCTGGTGATCGACGTAAAGTCCTGAGAAGCCTTCCTCAGCGAGTCAGCCTTGGCTGCACTCTGCTGGGCATCCATCGCATCTGTTAACTTCACGTCCAGGTTGTACGGATTGTACTTAGGGGTAGA
>CANCOG010000345.1 GCA_947379685.1 Flavipsychrobacter stenotrophus
TGTTTCAGATTGATAGCAGCGGGTGGTTGGCCCAAAGCACTGCCTTGGATCAGGAATAACATCATTGACAAAACAAGCAATCTTGACATACTGTAAATATAAATGTTTTTTTGTAATTGCTGACAACCCGAACATAGTGTCCATTGCACACTTAGGTAATTTATTGTAACAGTTGTGTAATATATATGCTCCCTCTAAATTCTTCGGTATAAATTGGCTGTAAAAAAAGTCTATGAACAGAAAAGTCCTCATGTTTACGTTGCTTGTAGCGTTGGTTATTGGCAATTTCAGTGCGCAGGCACAATTGGGAGATCTCCGGAGCCGAGTAAGGGTAAAGAAAGATAAGAGCGAGCAAAGGGATGATAATTCATCCTCTTCTGATAAGCGTTCGTCATCTTCTGATGAATCCGAAGGGTCGTCTTCAAAGAGTAGCAAATCAAAGGGAGATGATGAGGGTGGTGGAAGCAGCAACAGTGCCCCGTCGCAGGCCGATTTTAAAGAGAACCCGCTACCCTGTGCTGTGGACATGTACTCCCTTTTGGATGACGGATTTAAATTGGAGCTTGAAAATAAGCACCCATACGTGGGTATGATCGATATTGCATTTCTGCCGACGAAGGACGTAAATGGCCAGCCCCTGTTTAAATCCGGTGGTATGCCCAAAGATCAGGAAGTGATTGTTTGGGCTATCATAAAGGATAAAAGTGGAAAGATAATTTTCAAGGAAGCAATGGACAAGTTGGGTAGCGGAAATGGCCCAGTGACAACTTTTAAAAAGCATGACTGGCATGATATTGAATATACCGGACCCGCCAATGGTATGGATGCGGGTGACTATACGCTGGAAATTACTGTAACAGGGAAGCCCATACTGGTGTACCCTTTTAAGGTTATAGTCGGTAAAAATGACGACCCGTACGCTTCCCTAAAAGAGATCAGGATGATGGACGGAGCGTGGTCGAAATTTGCCTGCTACCAGTTTGAAAAATCGAACGATGTTTTTAAATGGGAGTGTTTTGAGACCAACTACGATATGAAGCTCAAGGGAGAGAAGAATAAGAGCAATGCCACGAAGTTCGAATATCAGTTGTACTACAACGGCAAGCCATTTTCTAATCTGGTAAAAAGAGATTATACTCACTTCAGAGGCAAGTGGTCTAAGGAATGGGTGACGTTTAGCCTTGTTACAGATAAGAACCAGAGCAATTACATAAAGAGCGATGACATGAAGGATGGCGCCTACCTGATGAAGGTTAATGTTGACGGTAAGGGCAGAGAATACCCTTTTAAGATAAAGGATGGCAAGCCAGTATTGATAGATGAACAGGACAGGACTAAAACCACAGATCCTGCCAGGGCACTTGAAGGTCTGAACCGGACTTTCTTTGTGAAAAATGTAAAGGCGTAATTCGTTTCAATGTTACTAAACCCTTTTTTGCATCCCATCCGCCGCGAGGCAGGGTGGGATGTCCAATTATGGAACCAGCCGATATTTGTGCTTTTTGGGTTATTCCGCTCTTATTGTTGTAACAAAATAATGCTGCCGATGATCAGTAATACCGGCAGAACAAAGAACACAACTACTTTAATTTTGTCAGTTGAAGTTGCCGTTTGTTCATACTTTTCTGTGAGTGTCAGATAGTACTGAGTGGCTATGTACTTCCGGTTTATAAAATAAAAAGCAATCAGGAGAAACAAGAACGACATTCCGGCAAACAGGTAGAATATAGTGTCAATTGAAAGACCGGGGCGCTTTTGAAGGTTAAAGCCTGTTGCCCTCTGTATCAAGTTATATAACAACAGGGCCAATACCATAAACCATTCCGTTAACCCAATCACAAGGATCCGAACTGCATAATTTTCCGGCCCATCCCTCGCTGTTGTCGACATGTTTATTTTGAAGAAACTGTATAGGATACAAAATATTTTGTTCATGATGGCTTCGGTGGTAAAGGTATCGATAAAAAACTGCACAGGTTGTAGCTATATATGTTACCTTTATTTGCATGGATGAACTCTTGCAGGAAATAAGGAAATGTACTGTCTGTGAAAAGTTCCTGCCTTTTTTGCCACGACCAATTTTGCAGGCATCAGTAAGCTCGAAAATTCTTATCATTGGCCAGGCTCCCGGTCAAAAAGTAAATGAAAGCGGCATACCCTGGGATGACCAGAGTGGTAATGAACTGAGACGCTGGCTTGGTGTAGGCAAGGAACAGTTTTATAACGAAGACTTATTTGCGCTGGTGCCAATGGGCTTTTGTTATCCGGGCAAGGGGAAATCTGGCGACCTGCCGCCCAGGGTTGAATGCGCGCCGCTATGGCACGAAAAGGTGTTGTCTCAAATGAAGGATATTAAACTAATATTGCTGATAGGGCAATATGCTCAGAAGCATTACCTGGGCGAAAAGTCTAGGTCAACAATAACCGAAAACGTGAAGGGTTACAACGAATTTTTGCCGCTCTACCTGCCATTGGTACATCCCTCTCCACGAAACAAAATATGGCAAAAGAAAAACCCATGGTTTGAATTAACTGTTGTTCCCAAACTTCAAGAGATTATTATCAATACTATTGGTTGATACTTCAATTAAGAGCGTTTTAAATTATTCGAGATAGTCGCCGGAATGGAGGAGTGAAATACCTATATCAAATATGGTGTACTTTATTTTGTCAACGTTCCTAAACTCCTTTTTTTGAATCCCATCTGCCGCGAGGCAGGGTGGGATGTTTAGGTTTGTAGGCGGTGTAAAATGTTGCATTATATTATGCCCTTTTTCCAAATGGATACCTTTGGGGCAGGACGGTACGAAATACACTGTACTATGACGTTTATAGTATAATTTTCGAGGAGTTGCGTGAACTCAGGACGATTTACCGGCACGTTGTTTTTCGTCATCGGCACCGGTGTTGCGCTGTCTTATTTTGGGTACACTTGATTTGCCATATTTATAGCTGAAGGATAATGACACTACGCGGGAGTTGCGGCTTACGTGGTATTGTTCGCGGTAGTTGGCGTAGGTGGATGACCCGGCAAATTGTGCATTGAAAAATACATCGGTAGCCGATAGTTTAAGATTGCTTCGTTTGTTTTTAAATGCTTTCTGCACCGAAATGTTTACTGCTCCAAACGCATTTGAGGTGCTGAATGTATAACGTTCTGGACCTTGCAGAAAGGCATCCAACTGGGCGGTGTAAGATTTTGGAAGCGTAAAAGTCTGTATCGTTTTTACAGTAAATGAAGGTGTGCCCGAGTTGATATCCAGACCGGCGAGTTGCCCTACATACTGCGAATAGTAGACAGTGGCTTCATTGGTCGTAGACCACCATTTCTTTAGTTTTAAGGGTACTGAAACGTTCAGGGAGTAGAGGTACTGCTGGTTAATGTTTTTATTCGTCTGGATGGTGATGTTACTGTGGAGTTCGTCGGGTATCAGCACTTCGGTTATACTTTTATTAATGAGCGAGGCTGAAAGTGTGGTCAGGTACTTTTGCCTGTAGGTATGTGACAGCTCAGCCAGGTAGGAGTTTTGGGGCACCAGGTAGGGGTTGCCTTCCTTGAACGTAGTTGCATCAATAAAAAGGCGAACAGGGTTCATCTGGTCATAGCTGGGGCGCTGTATGCGCCTGCTGAGCGACAAGCCAAGGTCGTTTTTTTCGTTGAGGTTGCGGGTGATGAATAGTGTTGGAAAGAGTTGCCAGTAATTTCTGGAAAAGCTATTGCCGTTGATCAGCTGGTGGCCGTTCGAAACTGTTTGCTCGGTGCGCAGGCCCAGTTGCATGCTTGTTTTCTTTTTCTCGATGGAGTAAGTGGCATAGAATGCATTGATATTTTCTGAGTAGATAAAATGGTTGCTGCGCGATGAGTCAAATTTCCTGGGGCTTTTCGTGGCATCGAAATAGGCGAGGTCATTGTCTGCATCAACCAGGCTGCTTTTTGCCCCAAGTTCCAGTTTGCTGCCGTTGGCCAGCGGGCGAATGAGATCGACCTTCACCGCCTTAATTTTCAGCAGACCCGTTACTGCCCCTGCCAGCAGGTCCCGGTTTTTATATTCCTGTCCGCTTAAATCGAGGTACTTCGTTGTAAACAACTGATCGGCAGTGTTTCCGTATTGGGCATAATCTGCATCTACTGAAAGTTCTGTTCCCAATGAATCAAATGTATGTTTGATGTTACCGTTAAGACCAAAATTATACCACTGTTCCCTGCTCTGGCTTGCCGATGAATAGTAGGAACCGGTATTGCCGGCAGGTGTCTCCACCGTCGATTTGTTATCGCCGTCAGGGTTGAATTTATTGGCAGTAACATTAGCAGCAAAACCAAGTACAGTGCTCTTGTTCAGGTTGTAATCAACCCCTAGCTTGCCCAGGTTGCCGGCGTTGGGAAACATCAGGTAATTGTGCTGGCGGTAGGCACCGTCATAAACACCATTGGTGTAAAACTGCCGGAATAGCGATAGGTCGTTGTAGCCTTTGTCGTTAAAGTAATTATAGCTCGCAAAAATATTGGCCTTGTTTTTTTTCCAGTTCATATTTATGCCTTCGGCGGCCTTGTGATACTTGCCCATGCCATAGTTGAGTACCACCATTCCGTTAAGTCCCTGCCGCTGGTCTTTTTTCAATACAATGTTCACTATACCCGAATTGCCTTCAGCGTCATACTTAGAGGAAGGGTTGCTGATAACTTCTATTTTCGAGATCTGGTTAGCGGTTGTTGTGCGCAATAAATTGGCCAACTGAGGGCCACTCAAGTAGGTGAGCTTGCCATTCAGCATAACCATGACTCCCTTCTTGCCTCTCATTGAAATATTGCCATCGGCGTCAACTGTGATGCCGGGTGCCTTCTGCATTACGGCCAATGCGTCATTAGATGGTGGCTCCAGCGTATTTTCAACATTGTATACAATTTTATCGAGCTTCAGTTCTACAATATTTTTCTGCTGAACTACCTCTACTTCGTTCAATACTGTTGTGTTTTCCGGGAGGTGAATATCATCGCAGTTATAGCGTTCCGTGTTGAGTTCAAACGTGGATGTACGTATAAGAACCTTGCCGAGGTAGGACAACTCAATGTAGTAATTACCATAGGCGATGCGTTCGAGCAGGTATTTGTTTGCGACATCAGTCAGTTCCACTTTCACCAGGCCGGAGTCAGCTGTTTTCCTTAGCAATACGGTGTATGCGTTGGCCCCGGGTGCTACCACGCGCCCTTGTATACTGCCAATGCCTTGTCCCAGGCCCTGAACAGCAAAAATGCATAGTGCGACGAAAGTAATGAGGTATTTCATAGCGAAGTTGATTTATTGGTTGGCGCTTTGTTACTATGCAACGGCATCGGCAGCAATACAAGGCAATATTAGCGCTATGATTCTATTTAAAAATACCCCGTTCGGCGCTTGACAATTGGTGAATTGCAGGCCGTCGGGTGTTTAAGAAGGACAGCCAAATGGTGCATTGGTAGCCCACCTTTTTCATAGCCTTTAGTGTGTATTAGATGGGAAGATGCCCGTCAGAACTGCTTTTCACAGGTATTTAGACACAAATCTCTGTGACTTCTTTTTGACCTGCCATGCCACATGCTCAGCCAGCATTTGTAAAATGCAGAGCTTAATGCTGCTCGCATCGGCCTGGTTTTGAGGGTATTAAAAGGGGGATGCAGTAAATATGTAATCAAGCCTTCAAGAAATTTCAGCAG
>CANCOG010000346.1 GCA_947379685.1 Flavipsychrobacter stenotrophus
GCACACCAGGCCGGTATAGCTGCTGAAGGCGACGCAAATCTGCTTTCTTACGCAGTGTGTACCGCATCTGGCGATAGCTCTTTTTGCTATTCCGCCTACCTGAATGCCTGGCAACTGACAAACGAACGCCTTAGCGATGAAGATTCAGAGCTTGCCGTAAAATTTGAGCAGCAACTAAATCCGCTTACCGTAGCACACCTCGATAGCCTGGAGCAATTGAGTAAAAAGTACAATAATCAACTTGCCCGCATATTCAATAAATTCTTCGACCAGTTTCTAAAAACCCAAAGTAAGGACGACGGCCTCGATGACTATGCCACTATTTCAACGACAGCATGGCGGCTGGAACAGAAAAGGGCAAATGGTATGAGAGGAATTATCAGGGTGCGTTAGAGAGGTATTGATTGAACACCAACTATATTGGACGAACGGTTGCCTTCATCATTTGAAGCAATTACTGGTGCTCCTTGCCTCTAAAAATTCAGGTTGACACTTGAAACTCTTCTAAACAGCAAGGAGTAGCCATAGTTTAATTCTCAATAGATGTGACTATATTGGGGTCAAAAAAAATATGAAATTTATAATGCCCCTGCTGCTATTGTCTTTTTGTTTATTGGCTCAGCCAGCACTATCACAAAAATTTGAAGTGCCGAAGGGCTATTCTTTGGCTAGTGACGAAGATTACTCAAGGTATAAGAAGGATATTCTCGCTGGTATAGATTGGCTGGAAAAAGCACCTGTTGAAGAGGTTGTGAAAAGGAAGGATATTACCGGTTTTTTAGTAGAATGGATGACGGGCACACCTGATGTCACCATAAAGCTGAGCGCTGACGTTTTCCCGATGTCAGAAGGCAACCCGGAACGACTTATGTACTTCATGGCCGGATGGGTTAAGTATGCTTTAGCGCATCCGGGCGATACCAGTGAGGTAAAAGGAAATACCGCGGGCTTACAATGCCTGACGAGCATGTTTAAAAGAAACAAATCCCTCAAACGAGATCCTCAAATTAAAAAGCTGATAGCACTCGAAGAAAAAGGAGAGTTGGAAAAATGGGTACAGGAAAGATTGAAGTAATCTCGATTTCCTTACTTAAATTCATTTATAAATTGCTCCCAAACTAAGCCCGCAACACCCTCAGTAACTTACCATCGCCAACATATTTTTTACCTTCGCACCTCATCACCAACCCATAAAAAATGACCGAAACAGAAATACATTACAGAAGCCTCGAGCAGATGTATTTATCTGCCCCTATTAATACTGAAATATACAATGGGATTACCATTCACATTTCTGAAGAACGTTCTGAGTTAGGCCTTAAGATAGCGCCGAAATTCTTTCATGCAGCCAACGCCATTCATGGGTCAGTTTATTTCAAGATGCTGGATGATGCAGCATTTTTTGCTGTGAATTCCATTGTCAGGAATGTGTTTGTTTATACGGTTTCATTTAATGTTCAGTTGTTGCGACCGGTTAGCGCGGGAATTGTAAGGTCGGTCGGTGAACTAAAGTTTAATTCCAGTAATCTTTTCATTGCCGATTCAGTTTTGTATGACGAAAACAATAAAGTCGTTGGTCGTGGAACCGGCAACTTTATGAAAAGTAAAATCGCTTTGACCGCAGAAATTGGGTATAAATTGTAGCGTGGCAACTAGATTACTTTTATGGCAGGAACCCAGATGGACTGTCAGATCGAGATGCAAAAATCATTGTAAAACAAGCAAGTAATTAACATGAAAAAATCAATCACCCCCAACGAAACTGAAGAGCTACTCTCAACCCTAAAAAGCCGTTTCGAGAAAAATATGGGTCGCCACAACGGCATCGAATGGGAGCAGGTAAATGCAAGGCTGCAGACCAACCCTGATAAACTGTGGTCGCTAAATGAGATGGAAGCAACCGGCGGAGAACCCGATGTAGTGGGCCACGACAAGGAAGCGGGCGAGTTCATTTTCTATGACTGTTCACCCGAAAGCCCCAATGGCCGCAGGAGCTTTTGTTACGACCAGGCAGCACTGGATTCGCGGAAAGAAAATAAGCCAAAAAACAGTGCTATGGCTGCGGCAGCGGAAATGGGCATCGAGATTTTAACGGAAGATCAATACCGGGAGTTACAGCAACTGGGCAATTTCGACTTAAAAACTTCGAGCTGGGGGCAAACACCCGCTGATATTAGAAAACTGGGCGGAGCCATTTTTTGCGACCGCCGCTACAACACGGTTTTTATGTACCACAATGGAGCAGAATCCTACTACGCAGCCCGCGGATTTCGTGGTTCACTAAGGGTGTGAGAAATACCGTTTATCCCAAATCCCTTTACCGCAAGCTGATGTTGAAAACTTACCGCCGACCTGAGTCTGCCTGCAATTCGCTTTTTCAGCACGCTATTTCTTGCTACCATTCAATAAAACACCAATGAATGTCCGCCGCACCAGCCATTGATAAGTTGTTAATGTGATAATACCTGTTATTGTTGTAGTCATGCCAAATTTCGCAACTGAACATATATTGCATTTAGTTAATAATACGCTTAATATGATCACAATAGGGAGATGGATAAGATAAGTCCAGTAAGATGCGTTTCCAAGAAAGAGTAACACAGGTTTTGGATGTGAAAAATTTTCTAAAAATAGCCCGCTGCATCCAAATATCATTAACCATGCTATTAGCGCTGCACAAAATGCAGGCAAAGGTGTAACTCCAGCATTATCGGCTCTCGTGAGTAAATAGAAATATATAAACGACATTATAACGGCGATAAAAAGGTATGGCCTCCAGTATGAAAGCAACTCAGTTAATCTGTTCCGGCAGCAATACATGATTAGCCCAAAAACGAAAAATGTGAAATAGGTTATAAAAATATGTCCGTCGGGAATAAACGACATAGAAGTGCCAATACTCTGACCACCCATGGCAACAATAAATGCTCCCACAATTAATGTACCGGTTGCAATAATAATTGCTGAGCTACTAAAATTGCCGGTAAGCCTATTTGTAGCCTGAATCATTTTCTTCGCCCATGCTTTTGGAGTAATTTCCCATAATAATATAAAGAGTATATTTACCAGGATCAGGTAATATAAAAACCACAGGTGTGCCAACCGGGAAAAATTAAGATACATCCTTTGTCCGAAAAAATGGCTGATGGGCACCCCTTTGCTGAATGCAACAGCGAAGTTTATTAATGGCATTAAAACGATCAAAGAAGCAATAAAAGGAACTACAATTCTCAGAAGCCTGTTGTGGATATACCCCTTTATCCCCTTCGATGAAATTATCAGTGCTGAAAAAAATCCTGCAAGGACAAAAAACAAGGGCATACGAAAAGCATGAATGAATAATATCAGATAATCCCAGAAAATGGAGCTTGTAGTGTCACTAATGGGTTTTGGGAAAAAATCCATTTTCTGGTAAGGGAGTGCAGCATGAACAAAAATGCCAAGCAGCATTAGTATTCCACGTAATGCATCGAAGCCTGCAATTCTGCCTTTTGCTACCCCCATCAGATATTGTTTATTCCGGTAAATATAGCAATTTGCTATTGTACCTGCTAAAATGGTAGAGCCGTAACATAGTGATCAACTAACGTGAATCATCAAAACCTTTAAGATGGAATGTTCGAGTATGATCAGTTAGAAAATTCCCATCAATATAAACTAAATCTAAAAAATATCAAAAAATAGACCTGGTTCCACAAAAAGCAAAATAGACCTCTATTTCGGGGTGCTTAATAGATATACGTTAACCACTGTCATCAACTTTGCAATGTCGAGACGCCACCAACGGGTGTTGCATCACCCACTGCATTACGGCTCATAACATTCCTGTTATTGTAACGCTCCTTAAAGCTATCTATCAGTAAACGGTAGTCCATATTACCGGAGAAAGGAATTGCCTTCTCCCGTAGACTGATGGAACGCCCATCACCTAACTTCAGTTTCAATCGGTTACCGAAAGGCATTCCGGCCGAGCAATTGAAAGTCACAATGTCTACAAATAAAATCTCCATTTCCGGAGTACCAAAAAAGATTCGGTTGGGGAGATACGTCAACTTCAACCGGTCGGGCAAAACTTCCACCCTAACCCTTAGTCGCGAAGTCGCACGTGCAGCGAGATGAACCAAAACTGGTATTGCAAGAAGGTATGTTACAGTAATGAAACTGCCAGCGGTGGTGTCCGGTAATTCGGGGATTAACTCAAATAGAATCCCAAGCATCATGAACGCAACCAAATAATAAACCAGCCCGCTGAGCAAGCTTACAGGCCATGACCTTAGGTACACCAGGTAGCTGAACATTTGAAATTAAAGATACAGATAAAATGGATCAAGTGCCGCCCTTCTGCAAACGATCCAATTGCAGGTTAAGAATTATCTACAATGCCCTCTTCACGGTCAGGAATCACTCAAATGAATTACAGCAGCCGACTATGTAGAATTTTATTTCTAAGTTAACTACCTTGTGGTTATTATCACAAATCACAATTATCTTTGTAACATGCAAATACTTGACGGCAACCACGTATCAGCTCATATTAAGGAGCAAATTAAGCAGGATGTTATTGACTGGCAGGCCAATGGTGGTAAGAAGCCACACCTCGCAGCAATTCTCGTTGGTAACAACCCGGCCAGTGAGGCTTATGTTGGGCATAAAGTTAAGAGCTGTGCTCAGCTGGGTTTTGAATCAACACTACTTCGTTTTGAAACTGACATTACCGAAGAGTTTCTTATTAGTGAAGTAAAAAGACTAAATGATGATGATGATATAGACGGGATCCTCGTTCAGTTGCCATTACCTGATCATATTTCCGGCGATTCGGTGATCAATGCTATCGACCCTTCAAAAGATGTAGATGGTTTCCACCCTATTTCACAGGGAAAAATGATGCTGGGTCAACCCACCTTCCTGCCGGCGACGCCTTATGGCATTATGCTGATGCTGGAACATTACAATATTGATATCGCAGGCAAACATTGTGTGGTTATTGGCCGCAGTAATATTGTTGGTACTCCTATGACTATTTTACTGAGCCGCAATACCAAGCCAGGAAACGCAACAGTAACACTTACCCATTCCCGCACCAAAAACCTTGCAGAAATTACCCGCCAGGCCGACGTTATTGTAGCAGCGATTGGTAAACCTGGATTTGTTACTGCAGATATGGTGAAGGACGGTGTTATCATTATCGATGTAGGAATTAACCGCATTGACGATGCGACCAAAAAAAGTGGATCGAGATTAGTTGGTGACGTTGATTATGAAGGTGTTGCACCACATGCCAGTTTTATTACTCCGGTACCTGGTGGCGTTGGACCAATGACAATCTGCGGACTGATGAAGAATACACTTTTGGCTGCAAAGCTAAAAGTAGAATCAGGAGTAAGCAACTAGTAAAAGTTAGAACATAAAATCATTACTTACCCCTGCACTGGCGGGGGTTATTTTTAATACATTGACGAATCAAATAACAGAAATTGTACGTTACCCGGTAATGGAGCACTTTTACACGCTTCAGGGTGAAGGCTTGCATACAGGCAAGGCAGCATATTTCGTAAGGCTTGGAGGCTGCGATGTGGGCTGTGTATGGTGCGACGTAAAGGACAGTTGGGATGCCGCTAAACATCCGCAGATGTCAGTTGACGAAATTGTTGCTGCCGCTTCGGCCTTTGCAGGCAGAATTGT